>JANXTT010000160.1 GCA_025352225.1 Mucilaginibacter sp.
CGGGCAAATCGACGCTGGCGAAGCAATTGCAGAAGCGGTTATTCGATAAGGGCTATCAGGTAGTGTGCCTTGACGGCGATAATATCCGCAAAGGCCTGTGCAGCGATTTGGGCTTTTCGCCTGCTGACCGGACGGAAAATATCCGCCGGGTGAGCGAGGTGGCGGGGCTGTTTGCGCAAAGCGGGTTTCCCCGGTAACAGAATCCTGGACGGTGGCTTCTGCCGATTGCGTGGTCGCATTAAACACACCAATGGCCAACCCGTTGGCCATACGCCCAGAAAGCTTTGTGGCATTAAGCAGGCGTGTCTCGGATGGGTTCCTTATAATGGCCTCGTGTGGATGGAGCGGTACGGTATCATGGTCAATGGGTCGGCTGCCAATATTTCGGGAATAGAACAAGTTGCCTTTATTAAAAAGCTCTGTACCCTCGGTAAAAAAAGGACGATTTTCATCATATTTTACCCTAAATGGAGTTAAATTTAAAATCTGGTTATCTGATTGGACTTGTCCAAAATCCGGGATTAAGGTCATATCTAAAGTAAAGCTCTGGTTAATACCATATTTTACATCCATCCCTCCGTTAATTGACCCGGTTGTGTTTTTAACTCCTGGAGTGTTGTATGGATAGTTATTTAAATAGGTAGAAAAATAAGGGTAAAATGCCAGACGTAGTGGCGGCGTTAGTTTTTCAATTCCGGTTAATTGCCCTTCCTGATTGATAAAGCCGTTCTTTTTAGGGTCAAGTTCGTTCCAAAACAGTTGTTTTTGTTCTTGTTGCCTCTTTCTGATCATATTTAAGCCCCAGTTCTGGATGTCCTTTTTAGGGAAACGCAGGGCTGAATAAGGAATTTTGAATTCAGCTGTCCATCCGTTATTGTCGGTCTTGACCACACTCTCCCATACGGCATTCCAGCTGGCATCTTCATTATTTCCATTAGCACTCGGAGCGTATTTAGCATCAAATTGAACGCCTGCAGCGGTAACATAAAAACCCGACGCGTTAATGCCATCCAAATAAGTATCCAGAACGATTCCAATAAAATCATCGTTAGAAATCTGATCTCTGGTTGTTAGCTCTTTCGATATCTTTGCTGCACTGGTCTCATACATCCTTGCTCCTATGTAGATGGCCGTATTATCATATAGTATCCTAACCTCAGTACGCTCTTCCGGTTTTTCGTGGCGGCCAGCTACCGGGTTTAACTCAATAAAGTCGGTTGCTATAGGCGCCGTTTTCCAAACATCTTCATCTAATACACCATCAATTTTAACCGGAGCGGTTATTTTTGTGGCTTTGAGTGTTTTTGCCGATGACTGGGCGAATGAGGGGGCATAGAACAGGCTTATAATAATTACAAGGTATAGATATTTCATGTTTATAAGTAATAGTAGATGACCATATGACGTGTAAAAATAGAAAACGTTACATCGGTTTTTTGTTAAACGAAAGTTAAAGGGGATTAACTTTAACAAAGTTTAACATGATCGTAAAAATCAGGGTTAACTTATATAGCCAGTTCGTTTCAAAATTATAACTTTGTGGGCTTAATTCAAGATTTTAAAAAGAATAAATAAAGATGTTTGAAAATCTTTCAGATAAACTAGACCGGGCGTTCAAAGTTCTTAAAGGACAAGGAACTATTACAGAAATAAACGTAGCTGAAACCATGAAGGAGATCCGTAAGGCCCTCCTCGATGCTGACGTTAACTATAAAACCGCAAAAGCGTTTACTGATGATGTAAGGCAAAAAGCTTTAGGTCAAAATGTGCTTACGTCCATATCGCCCGGACAGTTGCTCACCAAGATCATGAACGATGAGTTAACCGGTTTAATGGGAGGCTCAACTGCCGAACTTACCTTTCCGGCTGTGCCTACCGTTATTTTAATTGCCGGTTTAAACGGTGCCGGTAAAACCACCTTTACAGGAAAGCTAGCTAACTACTTAAAAACGCAGAAAGGAAAAAAACCCCTATTGGTAGCAGGTGATGTTTATCGCCCGGCCGCTATAGAGCAGTTAAAAGTTTTAGGCGAACAGATCGGCGTTCCTGTGTATGCCAATCTGGAATCGAAAGACCCTATAGCGATTGCACGCGAAGGCCTTGCATTGGCTAAGCAAAATGGCCATAATGTAGTAATTATAGATACCGCGGGCCGTTTATCTATTGATGAGGCCATGATGGTGGAGATTGAGCAGGTAAAAGCCGCTGTAAACCCACATGAAATATTATTTGTGGTTGACTCGATGACAGGACAAGACGCCGTTAATACCGCTAAAGTATTTAATGACCGGCTTGATTTTACCGGTGTTGTTTTAACCAAGCTAGATGGCGATACCCGAGGCGGAGCTGCGCTTTCTATTAAATCGGTAGTTAATAAACCTATTAAGTTTATAGGTACCGGCGAAAAGATGGAGGCTTTGGATGTTTTCCACCCCGATCGTATGGCTTCGCGTATTTTGGGAATGGGCGATGTGGTATCATTGGTTGAGCGCGCCCAGCAGCAGTTTGATGAAAAAGAAGCGGCAGAACTGCAAAAGAAGATCCGCAAGAACAAGTTTGACTTTAATGATTTCTACAGCCAGATACAGCAAATCAAAAAAATGGGTAACATGAAAGATTTGATGGGGATGATACCGGGTGTAGGAAAAGCAATGAAAGATGTTGAGATTGATGACGATGCCTTCAAATCAATAGAAGCCATCATTCAATCGATGACCCCTTATGAAAAATCAAATCCCGACAGCATTAACCAAAGCAGGCGCAACCGGATTGCCAACGGCTCGGGCACTAATCTTACCGAAGTAAATCGTTTAATTAAGCAGTTTGACGATATGCGCAAGGTGATGAAGCAGATGAGTAATCCGGCTGCTATGGCAAGTATGATGAAAAGGATGCCTAAAATGTAACCTGTATAGAGATTCTCTTATAATATCATCAGATACCTTCACAACCATAGTGTTTATTTATAAGTGCAGTTTACTGCCCTTATGTATGGAAGACTATCCACTTTTGCTCCAAAACAATACAGTGGTTTTTAGCAATTAAGCAAAAAACAGCCCTTTGGCATGTGCTTTGTTTTAAAATCAGAAATAAATCTGTTTTGAAAGCCTTAACGTATTTAAGGTTTTAAATCAGATTAATTTATTAACCCCATTTTAAAACTAAAGTACACAACAATGAAAAAGCTAATTAAACCAATGTTATTTGCAGCCGCAGTTTTTGCCGCAAATTCAAGTTTTGCACAAGTTAATATTGGTGCCGCTACGGCCACAAGGACTGTAACTCAAGCTACGTTACCTTCTGCAAGTGCAGCGTCAGCAACAAAACAGGTTGTTGATCAAACTGCAAATACAACCAAGCAAATTACAGCACAAACACAAGCTGCAGCCCAAGCAGCAAAAGAGCATGCAACAAGCGCAAATGCAGCTGTTAACGCTAATGCCGCAGCGGGTTCAAATACGGTAATAAACACACCAACGGTTACTCAATCAGGAGATGCTACCGTAACCGGTACTGCCGCTATTAATGCAAAAACTAACAAAACAGTTTCTACAGCAGAAAAGGGAGCAGATCAAACTTCGGCTAATGCTGAATCAAAGAAATCTGCAATGGTAGAAAAAACGCACCATTACGCATCAAAAACAAAAAGAGCTGCCAGAGAAACTAAAGTATCTGCAAACAACAGCTCAGAGGCTAATGGTTCTGCTGAGTCAACAACTACTTCTAAGAAGATGAATGTTAATGCCTCACATAGCTCAACCTCTAGCACTGATGTTAAAGCGGGTAAAAAAGAAGCACATGTAAATACAACATCAACGTCAACAACAAGTGTTCAGACTTCAAGAAAATAATGGAGTCCTATTTAAATTAAACTAATAAAAAGGCCGTGATTGGCCTTTTTATTTTATACCCCATTTAATATAGACAATATCATATTATGAATAAATTTAATTTTATTGCGGCAATTTTATTTAGCGGATTAGGAGTAAATGCCGAAGCCCAGCAAGTAGCAGGGGATACTACAAAACCTATTAAATCGATTTTTGTTAATACTGGACTTCAATATATATCAAATTTGACGTACGCCGGCCGTAAGGACGATTCAAGTGTTCCGATATTATTACCTACGGTAACGTTTATTTCTAAGCAGGGCTTTTTTTTAAGCGGAATAAGTTATTTTGACCTTTCCGGATCAAAAGCAAGTACCGAAGGCGTGAGTGTTACGCCGGGGTATGTATTTTCTTTAGACGATGCAAAAAAGTTTGGAGGGGCTGTCTCTGCCACACAGTATTTTATAACTGCTAAAAGTCCAATTATACTTTCTTCTTTTAAAACCACGTTTGATGGGCAACTAAGCTATAACCCCGGAATTGCCAAGTTAACATTAGGGGGAAGTTACCGACTTGGAAAAAGCAATAAAAACGATTTTGTTAACACTGCTGAGTTGTCAAAAGAAATTTCTGTATATAAACCCGAGGTCAATAAAAAAGATGGATTAAAAATAACACCTACTATAAATGCTTACGCGGGAACACAATCCTTCACGGAAACATATTATACAGATTCACAAGTCCAAAGAGCGGTAGATAACCCATCACCATCTAACCCGCTTAACGTATTGTTTCCTAATCAACCAAACCAGCAAACAATTGTTAACCAAACAGTAACCGAAGAAAAGCAGCGGCAGGTTAACAAATATAACTTGCTTTCTGTTACGGGGTCGGTCCCAGTAACCTATGCAATTAATAAATTCCAAATCAATTTTACGCCCTATTTTATTAAGCCATTTAATCAGGTTAACTATGTAAATAATGCCCCAATGAATGGGCTTTATTTTATGTTTACAACAGGAATAAGTGCTACTTTTTAATTTGAATTATTGATAAATAAAAAGCAGGAGCTTGCAAAATGCTAATATAATTAGTATTTTTGTTGAATGGGGCATGAAGATAATGCGGAGTATTTTAAAGGCAGAGGGGCACAGGTAAACACACATAATAAATTTTTAAAAAACAAATATGTATTAGAGCATGTAGAAGGGCTAGATGAACCTATGCTGGAGAACTCGGCCACGCAATTATTTGAAGAGCATCCTAAAAAGATAGTTAGCGAGTCTAATAGCCCCGATCTTCCCTTTATGTATTCTATAAACCCTTACCAGGGCTGCGAACATGGATGTATTTATTGTTATGCACGCAACACCCATGAGTATTATGGCTTTAGTGCCGGTTTGGATTTTGAAAGAAAAATTATTGTAAAAAGAATGGCACCTCAATTATTAGAGGAGTATTTCAATAAAAAGAATTATGAGCCCGTGGTAATTATGCTATCGGGAAATACCGATTGTTACCAGCCCATTGAACGTAAGCTAAAAATAACACGAGGTTTGTTGGAGGTGTTTTTAAAATATAAAAATCCGGTGAGCATAATTACCAAAAACAATGTAATACTACGTGATCTGGATATCCTTTCAGAGCTGGCCAAGCTGAACCTGGTCCATGTGAGTGTGTCTATCACCTCGTTAGATGAACAATTGAGGCACAAGCTTGAGCCGCGCACCATAACAGCCTCGGGCAGGCTGGCGGTTATTAAAAAGCTTTCAATGTGTAATATACCCGTAAGGGTTATGGTGGCTCCCATTATCCCAGGC
Organism: Mucilaginibacter sp.; assembly: GCA_025352225.1. GTDB lineage: Bacteria > Bacteroidota > Bacteroidia > Sphingobacteriales > Sphingobacteriaceae > Mucilaginibacter. Next base: position 5,651 of record JANXTT010000160.1, read on the forward strand.
TTAAATAGTAACGAGGTTCCTAATATTATTAAAGCAGCCGCGGATGCTGGCGTCTTAGACGCTGGTTTTACAATAGTTAGATTAAACGGCAGCATTGCCGAGATTTTTACTGATTGGGTATACAAAGCCTTTCCGGCTCGGGCTGAAAAAGTTTTGAATATGGTAGCGGCATGCCATGGGGGTAACTTAAATGATAGCAGGTGGGGTACCCGAATGAGTGGCGAAGGTAATATTGCCGAATCCATTCATCAGCTTTTTAAGTTAGGGTGTACACGCTTTTTATCGGGCAGACAAATGCCCGAGTACGATTACGCTCATTTTACACCTTTGGCCGGGCGCCAGACGGAAATGTTTTAATTATTGTACTCCAATTCGTTTTAACCCATCCATGGCTTTTTGTTCCAGGCTGTTTTTAAACTGGCGGTTTTTAAAGGCAAAAACCATATTATAGGCATTGCGTGCCCGCTGATTATCTTTACGTTGTTCATAAATTAAGCCCGTACGGATAGCCGAAGATGCCGCGTAATGATAATTTGAGTTTTTACCAGTATTTATAGCGTCCTGATAATATTTTATGGCTTCATTGTCGTTATCTACAGCATCGTAAATACGTCCCAATCTATAGTAATATTCTATTTTATCACGCTCCAGAGGAAAATCATTTGCGTTTTTATGTGCTAATATTGATAGGGCTTTCTCATAATAACCACCATCAAAGAATAACCTAACCCGTAAAAGGATAGTGTTTGGCGGAGGGTCATTGGCCTCTTCTAAAGCTTGTTTGTCTTTTTCGTTATATAAATAGCCATTCCTTTTCACTAGCTGTACAAAAGCTTTGTATCGTTGGTTGTCGCCGTCAAGTAAGGCACTCCACGCCAAATGCAGATAAGCATCTTTAATAAATGATGTGCCGCGTGTAGTTTGTAAAAATTTATTAAAATAATTGCTTGCGTCGTTGTCGGCCCGGTTCATTTTGGCAAGGGCATGCAAATAATCAAAGTTCGAATAGGTTTGATATTCGCTGCCATGATGTCTTTTCTCCAAAAAGTTAATGGCCTCGGTACTATGCCCCGTACGTAGGGCAACATACGAAGCGATGTAATCTCTTAACAAGCTGGATGTATCCATATTAGCTCTGAAACGGAGCATTTTTGTATATGCAGCCGGGTCATTAATAACGTCGGTTTGTATGTAGGTTAAATAATAAATCAGCTCATCATAATGATAGGCATATTCAGATCGTGGTAAACTAGCCGAAAGGGTTTCGAGCATTTTTACACCGGTTTGCGTATCGCCCCTAACCCCAAAAAAGCCCAAAACACTTTTTAGCGCGCCATTGGGTAATGAGCCTAGTAATACATTAACAACACTTAACGGAATATTATCGGGTAAAAATAAGGGATAGCGTTTAGTGTTTTCCTGTAATAGGTGGTAGGCCCGGTTTATTTCTAACCCAGCTGCAGTATATTCGCCAAAACGGCTATGTACCAGAGCCCATTGCAGGTTTACCTGAGCAATGCAAAAGTTATAATAAGGAGATTTTTCATTTTCTTTTTCCAGACGATCAATCCTGACGGATTTATTTGATTTCAATTTATCAAAATCAGCTTTATTCTCGCTCGTTAATAACCAAAAAAAGTCGTAATAATTATCTAGAAGTATGGTTATAGAGTTTTGCGGGTGCTGTGCTTTCTCCCTATCTATAAGCACCCTTCCTTCTGCTAAACGTAAGGCTATAATGCTTTTGTAGGCTTTTACGCAATTGCTGTTAAAATCAAAATTAGCAAATGCCTTTACGTTTAATCCCAGCAGGATAATAATTGATACAAATAGTTTACCAAACATTGTTCAAAAAAAATGGCGCCTTTTAAAGGCGCCATATATCTTTATAACCAAAAATTATACAGTTTCAGCTTCCAGTGCCATTTGTTCATCAACCAAAATACGGCCACAATGTTCGCAAACAATAATTTTTTTGCGCTGGCGAATATCGGATTGCCTTTGTGGCGGGATTTGGTTAAAGCAGCCCGAACATGAATCGCGTTGAATGGTTACCACAGCTAAACCGTTTTTTGCATTTTGACGCAAACGGGTATAAGCAACCAATAAGCGTTCTTCAATGTTTTCTTTTGCTTTATTAGCATGGTCTGTTAACTCCTGCTCTTCTTTTTGAGTTTCGGAAGTAATGTTATCCAATTCGGCTTTTTTGATCTCCAGGTCTTTCTGACGGCCCTCTAAATCGGCAACAGCTTTTTCATATACCTGTGTTTTAGTTGTGATCTCAAAACCAAATTCTTTGATTTTCTTTTCACTCACTTGGATATCAAGCCCCTGTATTTCAACTTCTTTCGAAATCGCGTCATACTCCCGGTTGTTCTTAACGTCGTTAAGTTGGCCTTCGTATTTTTTGATATTGGCTTGCGCATCCCTGATCAGGTTCTTTCGGGTTACGATTGAATCTTCCAAATCATCCAATTCATTTTTTATCTTTTCGATACGAGTTTCCAATCCTGCAACTTCATCTTCCAGATCCGAAACTTCCATTGGAAGTTCACCTCTTACCTGGCGTATTCTGTCAACCTTTGTGTGGATGGTCTGTAGGTCGTATAAAGCTTTCAGCTTTTGTTCTACGGTTTGTTCCATTAAATCAAATATTTGATGGGGTTTGTATTTACTTCTGTTAAACGGACCGCAAAGTTAGCAAATTTATTTTGAATAATTTCAGCTAATAAGTTTTGTGTAAATTGTTCACTCTCAAAATGCCCAATATCTGCAATAATCAGGTGGTCTTCGGCGTCAAAAAACTCATGATATTTAAAGTCGGCGGTTATAAATACATCGGCTCCGGCCGCTATTGCCTGCTTCAGTAAAAAACTTCCTGATCCGCCGCATACAGCAACCTTTTTAACAGGTTTGCCACGCAATTTAGTGTGGCGAATAACCGTGGTGTTCATTTTGTATTTTACCAACTGTAAAAATTGGGCCTCATCCATAGGTTGTTCAAGCTCTCCCATCATGCCAGAGCCCACGTTTTGGTATTGATTAGTAAGCGGGTAAAGATCATATGCCACTTCTTCATAAGGGTGCTCCATAAAAAGGGCCATTAATATTTTACTCTCCAGGTTTGACGGATAAATGGTTTCCATTCTAATTTCTGGCTCTAAATGACGTACGCCCTGTTCGCCAACAAATGGATTGGTGTTTTCATTCCCTTTAAATGAACCTGTTCCATTGGTATTAAAACTCACGTCGGTATAGTTGCCAATATTGCCCGCGCCCGCATTAAATAGGGCATCTCGCACACTGTCGGCATAATTTAACGGCACAAATGTAACCAGCTTTTTTAACAAACCATGTTTTGGAACTAGTATGCGGCAATCTAGTAAGCCAATTGTTTTGCATATCCGGGCATTAACGCCGTTCATTACATTATCTAAATTTGTATGAATAGCATATAGGGCAATATCATGTTTAATGGCTTTTTCTAATACCCGTTCAATATAAGTTTTGCCATTTAGCTTTTTTAAACCACGGAACACAATAGGATGATGCGAAATGATAACCTGGCAGCCGTGTGCTATTGCTTCGTCAACTACAGCCTCCGTACAGTCAAGAGATATAAGCGCCTGATGAACTTCCTTGTCCTGCCTGCCAACGATAAGGCCGGCGTTATCATAATCTTCCTGGTAGCTAAGCGGGGCAAGGCTTTCCAGGTGGGTAATTAATTCGGTTAGTTTCATAAATGAATGATGGTGATCCAAAAATCATAATAAACATCAATATAATGTAACTTTAATTAAAGTAATGTAAATAAAAGCAATCCGATTGTTTGAAATAAAGTTTCGTTTAGATAAAAAAACGTGCATGTTTTTCCCCCGATTTCCACAAACATTTCCCCAAAGAGATAGCCTATATTATTTAAAAGCGCATTTAAAAGCTATAAGAACTGTTTTGCTATTTGGTACTTTATTTGACATACAGTTATTATGATTTTAAATCTCTTTCCCTAAAATTGATTTTAAATACTGATTAACGATATAAATTTAAGGCTGCTGTTATTTATTATAGGCGGCCATTTATTTTAAATCAGCTTAGTAGCATTTTGCCATAATACAATTATGAGCAAAAAAAATGGCGTATCCCTTGATGAGGAATACGCCATTAATATAAAACAGGATACTATTTTCGTACAGTTACCTTGTAAATAGTAGTACTTTTAAAAGTTTCGCCGGGTTTTAATACTGTACTAGGAAACTCCGGTTTATTTGGAGAATCTGGATAATGTTGTGTTTCTAAACACAAGGCTGTATGCTGGTTAATTGGTTTGCCATCATCAGCCTTTAAAGTACCATCTAAAAAGTTGCCAGTATAAAATTGTATTGCAGGCTGTGTTGTTAACACCTCCAACTGGCGGCCGCTTTTAGCGTCGTAAACAATAGCAGCCTGATGTAAGGTAGTATCAGCATTGTTCAGCACAAAATTATGATCATAACCAACCGGTTTGCCAGGTATTTGGTTAATGCGAGAGCCTATTTTTTCTGGTTTTGTAAAATCGAACGGTGTACCTTTTACCGCCTTTAATTCACCAGTAGGTATCAATCCATCATCAACAGGAGTATAACGATCAGCATTTATTTGCAATTCCTCATCCAAAATAGTGTTGGCATGGTCGCCAGTTAAATTGAAATAACTATGGTTAGTTAAATTTAAAACTGTTGCTTTATCAGTGGTAGCTGTGTAATCAATTTTCAATTCGTCGGCATCTGTAAGCGTATATTTTACAGTTACTTTTAAGTTACCTGGGTAGCCTTCTTCTCCATCTTTGCTAAGGTAGGTTAAAGTTAATGCCGATATGGAATCTACCACGTTCTCGGCGGTCCATATTACCTTATCAAAGCCTTTATTGCCACCATGTAAATGGTTTTTACCATTATTCACGGCTAATGTATATGCCGCATCTCCCAGTTTGAATTTACCTGCACCAATACGGTTACCATAACGGCCAATTATTGCGCCAAAATAAGGTACCGCAGGGGTGTATTTTTTTGCGCTGTCAAAGCCTAAAACTATATTAGCTTTTTTACCCTCCTTATCGGGAGTGATCCATGATGTAACTTTTCCACCATAGTTAGAAATTTTAACTTCTACTCCGTTTTTATTAGTAAGGGTATAGAGATCAATGTCATGTCCGTCTACTTTATCCCAGGCCGTTTTAACGATACCAACCTTTGTGGTCTCTTCTTTTTTATCTTGCATACACGATGTGAAAATTGAACTTATAAGCAGGATACTTAATAAGTGGGGCAAAACTATTATTTTTTTCATAATTATTGATGGGTTTTATTGGTTTTTATACGGGTCTCTTTGGTGGTTTTATATTTTTAAAGCATCAAAATTCTATTTCAATTCCAAAACTACAATTGAATGTGCTGGCAGGTCAGCGACCAATTCGTTACCTTCCCTTTTAGCACCTGAAAAACCGGCTATCTTTAATTTACCCGGATTTTCGAATGTGTTAATATCAGTTAATTTATTCGAAGTTAGTATTTGTCCGCTTATAGTACTCCATTTTAAATCTTTTAATTCTGTGCGGATACGGATGCTCTTATTGGCGTCAAGGTTTACTAGCGAAATATGAATTGCTTTATTTGAATCAATAGATGCCGACACGTTGAGTGCAGGGATTTTATCATTGCCTTCTACATAATCTGGCGAGTTAAGTTTAATAGGTAAATATTTTGCATCCTGATGCACCTTATATAGATCAAATACATGATAAGTTGGCGTAAGCAACATTTTTTCTTTATCTGTTAAAATTAAGGCTTGTAACACGTTAATGCTTTGTGCCAGGTTGGCCATTTTCACCCTATCACAGTGGTTATTAAAAATATTTAGCGTAGTACCAGCTATTAAAGCATCGCGTAAGCTATTTTGCTGGAATAGAAATCCGGCGTTTGTTCCGGGTTCAACATTTGTCCATATGCCCCACTCGTCAACTACCATGGCTACTTTCTTTTCAGGGTCGTACTTATCCATAATAGCGCCGTGTTTGGTCACCAGTTCTTCCATTTTCAAACAATTCTTCATCGTAGCAAAATATTCTTGCTCACTAAAATTAGTGGCTGACCCTTTATCACCCCAGCTTCCGGTTGGTATAGTATAATAGTGTAAAGTAAGCCCCCAAACCATTCCTAAACTAGCGTTTTTCATAAATGTCTCGGTCCAGTTATAATCAAAAGAGTTAGCACCGCTTGCTATTTTTTTTAATGGAGCACCCGGGTAGTTGCGTGCATAGGTTGCGTAACGCCTAAATTGGTCGGTATAAAACTGAGGTGTCATACTACCCCCGCAACCCCAGCTTTCGTTACCAACCCCTAAAAAGCTTACTTTAAATGGAGCTGGATGACCATTTAATTTGCGGATAGCTGTTGTTGGGCTTTCACCATCAAAATTTAGATATTCTACCCATTTCGACATTTCTTCAACGGTACCGCTGCCTACGTTAGCAGAGATATACGGCTCGCATTTTAGCAATCCGCAGAGTTCTAAAAACTCGTGTGTGCCAAAACTATTGTCTTCCACAATGCCCCCCCAGTTGGTATTCACCATTTTAGGGCGTTGTGTACGTGGGCCAATACCATCCCTCCAATGATATTCATCGGCAAAGCATCCGCCGGGCCAACGCAAATTGGGTATCTTGATCTTTTTTAAAGCATCAACGATATCTAACCTGATGCGATCCTGCTTTGCAACGGCAAGCTTCGGGTCAACCCAAAAGCCGCCATAAATACAGTGGCCCAAATGCTCAGAGAATTGGCCATAAATATGACGGCTAATGGTAAGCTTTGAATTGTCATTGTTAATGGATATGGTAGCCACAGACTGGCAATAACCATACGAAACTGAAGTTGCTAAAATTAAAAGCGAAAAAAGCTTTTTCATAAAAAAATATTAGGTTTATAATTTAGAAAAACGAGATGCTTTTCAAAAATCTAAGGTATAAATATTTTTAATAAATGTCTATTTTACAATTGTTTTTTTGCATCTTTATATCCTGTACAAATTATAACCTGTTGGGCATATAAATTACCTTTATATATAATTTTATTACTTTAGCTTTTTCGATATTAAAAATTAAATGATATACTCTGATCAAACCCGTATACTTATTGCTGTAGACTGCATTATATTTGGCTTTGATGGCGAAAACTTAAAGCTGTTATTGATTCACCGTGCGCTTGAACCAGAGAAAAACAAATGGAGCCTGATGGGTGGGTTTGTTCAGCCAGACGAAAGTTTGGAACTTGCAGCTAATACAATCTTAAATAAATTAACCGGCTTAGAAGGGGTATATTTGGAACAGTTACAAGCTTTTGGAGAGTTAAAACGTGATCCAATTGAGCGTACCATAAGTATAGCATATTTTTCGCTTATAGATATTCATAAATACGAAACCCAGATAAGCCATGAACACCATGCAGAATGGTTTCCTATAAAGGAAATACCCCATCTTATATTTGATCATAATGAAATGGTTGAAATGGCTAAGAAAAAATTACGCTATAAAGCCGCTCTTCACCCAATTCTATTTGAACTGTTGCCAGAAAAATTTACTATACCGCAATTGCAAAGTTTATATGAAGGTATTTATGACAGTGAATTTGATAAACGGAACTTCAGCAGGAAAATATTGTCGACCGGTTTGCTGATCAAACAAAACGAAAAAGATAAATTGAATTCCAAAAAAGGAGCCTTTTATTATGTTTTGGATAAAGGTAAATACAGCGAAAACTTCCACGCGTTTTTGAATTTGATACCCAACCCAGACCACTTGCAGTTTGTTTAAAAAGTGAATTTATTTTAAGTAAAATTTTTGATTGTGGAAAAATAAGTGTTAATTGGACACGATTACTAAATTATGAAGAAAGATACATTTGTTATTGGAGTTGATTACGGTAGTGATTCCGTACGTTCTGTAATAGTTGACGCCCAAAATGGCCGTGAATTGGCTTCGTCGGTTTTTTATTACCCGCGCTGGCAAAAAGGCCTTTATTGTGATGCTCCGCAAAATCAGTTCAGGCAACATCCGTTGGATTACATCGAAGGATTAGAGCAGACTATTAAAGACTGCATCAAAAAAGCGGGAAATACTGTGGCGGCGAATATTAAAGCCATATCGGTGGATACAACAGGCTCAACACCTGTAGCGGTTGATGCTAATGGAACACCCCTCGCCTTACTGCCCGGCTTTGAAACAAACCCACATGCCATGTTTGTGTTGTGGAAAGACCACACTGGCATTAAAGAAGCGGCAGAGATAAACGATCACGCTACAAAATTTAATATCAACTATCTGCAGTATGTAGGGGGGATTTATTCGTCTGAATGGTTTTGGGCCAAGCTATTGCGAACCTTACGTGCCGATGAGCAAGTTAGAAAGGCCTGCCATAGCTGGGTTGAGCATTGCGACTGGATTCCGTTTTTATTAACTGGTGGCACAAACGCTGCCGATATTAAACGCGGACGCTGCTCGGCGGGGCATAAAGCACTTTGGTCTGCCGAATTTGGAGGGTTGCCTCCTGATGAATTTTTTTCCTCATTAGATCCTTTATTAAAAGGGATTACGGCTCGTCTATTTAAAGACACTTATACCTCAGACCAATCTGCCGGAACTTTGAGTAAAGAATGGGCAGAACGATTAGGTTTATCAACAGATGTGGTTATTGGTGTTGGCGCATTTGATGCACACATGGGTGCCGTAGGCGGACAAATTGAACCATATCATTTGAGCAAGGTGATGGGTACATCAACCTGCGATATTTTAGTTGCGCCAACCATCGATCTTGAAGGGAAACTTATTAAAGGTATTTGCGGACAGGTTGATGGCTCCGTAATTCCGGGCATGTTAGGCATGGAAGCTGGGCAATCGGCATTTGGTGATACTTACGCATGGTTCCGTAATTTGCTCGAATGGCCAATTCAAAACTTATTGGCTCAATCCACATTAATAGATGCCCAAACTGCAGCTGCTTTAAAGGATGAACTTTCCGGAAAAATCATTCCGGAACTCAGCCGTCAGGCCGCGTTGTTACCTATTGAAACCTATGGTGAATTGGCTGTTGATTGGTTTAATGGCCGCCGCACACCTGATGCAAATCAGGAATTAAAAGGTGCAATTAGCGGATTGGGTTTAGGCAGTAATGCCCCAAGGGTATTTAAGGCTCTGGCCGAGGCTACCTGCTTTGGCGCTAAAAAAATTGTTGACCGTTTTAACAGCGAAGGCGTACCCGTTAAAGGATTAATAGGGATAGGCGGCGTGGCAAAAAAATCACCTTATATAATGCAAATGATGGCGAATATTCTAAACATGCCAATCCGTATACATGCCTTTGAACATACTTGTGCCCTTGGAGCAGCCATGTTTGCAGCCACTGCGGCCGGTATTTATCCTAATGTAGAAGAAGCTATGGCTGCTATGGGTGCTGGTTTTGATCAGGAATACATCCCCGAAAAAGACATGGAAGCTATTTATAACATTCGTTACAAGCAATACAGTCAGTTAGGTAACTTTATTGAACACCAAACCGCAGCTAAATAATAAAATTATATCATGAGTAAATATCAGCACATACAGGAAGAGGCATATCTCGCTAATATGGAGTTGCCTAAACTCAACCTGGTTATCTTCACTTTTGGGAATGTAAGTGCAGTTGATCGCGAAGCAGGGGTGTTTGCCATTAAACCAAGTGGGGTTCCTTACGAGGATCTGTCACCCGAAAAAATGGTGATTGTTGATTTTGATGGCAATACAGTAGATGGGGCATTAAGGCCATCATCAGACACTAAAACGCACGCGGTGTTATATAAGCATTGGGATAGCATAGGCGGGATAGTTCATACACACTCCACGTACGCAACGGCCTGGGCGCAATCGCAAAGGGATATACCAATTTTTGGCACTACTCATGCCGATTATAATACAGTTGATATACCATGTGCCCCACCCATGGATGACCTGATGATCAAAGGCGACTATGAATATCAAACTGGTTTCCAAATCATGGAGTGCCTGCAAGCAAAAGGCATGAGTTACAAAGAGGTTGAAATGGTATTAGTTGGCAACCATGCCCCCTTTACCTGGGGTAAAAACGCGCATAAAGCAGTTCATAACAGTGCCGTGCTTGAGGCTATTGCACAAATGGCGATACTAACCGAACAAATTAACCCTAACGCGCCACGACTTAAAAATGCGTTAATAAACAAACACTACGAACGTAAACATGGCGCAGGGAGTTATTATGGACAATAATTAATAGTGTTAATTAAACTGATATGAAATTATCCAAAGTTGCTGCAGTATTTTTATTAACCATGTTGCTAACAGGCGGGCTTGCTTTTGCTCAGCAAAAAGATTTTCACCATTGGGCGGCAACACCCCCAATGGGTTGGAATAGCTGGGATTGCTTTGGCCCTACCGTAGTAGAAGCCGAAGTAAAAGCCAATGCCGATTATATGGCCAAAAACTTAAAAGCCTTTGGATGGGAGTATATTATTATTGATATACGGTGGTACGTAAGTAATGATAAAGCACATGGGTATAATGAAAAAAATGCCGATTATGTGCTGGATAATTATGGAAGGTTTCAACCCGCGGTAAACCGCTTTCCATCAGCCGCTAACGGCAAAGGCTTTAAACCCCTTGCAGGTTATATTCATAGTAAAGGACTGAAATTCGGCATTCACATTATGCGCGGCATACCTGTAGAAGCCGTTAAGCGTAACCTCCCTATATTAGGCAGTACGGCTACCGCCAAAGAGATTTACAGTACAGAGGGCCAATGCAGGTGGTTAAAAGACATGTACACCGTAGTAGGTGGCAAAGCGGGAGCTCAGGAATACTATAATTCACTTTTTAAACTCTACGCCTCATGGGGGTTAGACTTTGTAAAAGTGGATGATCTTTCGAGGCCTTACCATACCGAAGAGGTGGAGATGATTAGAAAAGCTATTGACCTTACGGGAAGAAAGATCGTGTTAAGCACTTCGCCGGGCGAAACACCTGTTGAAAGTGCGCCCCATGTACAAAATCATGCCAATATGTGGCGCACTGTTGATGACTTTTGGGATAAATGGGGCGAGCTTAAAGACCATTTTACCGTTTTTGAACGTTGGAATCAATACCGTGCACCAGGCGCGTGGCCGGATGGGGATATGCTGCCATTAGGTAAAATAGGTATCCGTGCAGAGCGTGGTGATCCGCGTTTCACGTTATTTACCAAAGATGAACAATACACCCTGATGACCTTGTGGTGTATTTTCCGCTCACCATTAATGTTTGGCGGGGATTTGCCAAGCAATGATGCTTTTACCTTATCCTTATTGAACAATAAAGAGGTATTAGCGGTACTGCAAAAAAGCAGTAATAACAAAGAATTGTTTAGAGCCAATGATTTGATAGGTTGGGTAGCCGATGATACTAAAACAGGCGATAAATATGTAGCCCTCTTTAATTCGGGCGATCAGGAAGAATGCGTTAAGGTGCCAGTTACGCTGAGTAGTTTAGGATTTAAATCAACGTGTAGGGTTAGGGACCTTTGGGCAAAAAAAGAGTTAGGGACGTTTAAGGGCGAGTTTGTCCCCGTTATAAACAAGCATGGCGCAGGCTTGTACCGTATTTCAGGTAGCAGGTAGCTGCATTATGATAAAAAGGCGTTTGTGCTATTGAGCGTTGCAGGAAAGTTGTATAGAATATAAACAATTATAAAATACGGAGTAAAAAAACAAGATGATCAATTTAAAAGAACTAGAAGTTTGGTTTGTAACCGGGAGCCAGGATTTGTATGGTGAAGAAACCTTAAAACAAGTTGCAATACATTCGCAGCAAATAGCAAAATCATTAGATGGGGCAGCACAGATCCCTGTTCGTATCATATTTAAACCAACCGTAAAATCAACAGAGGAAATTTATAGCATTTGTCAGGATGCAAATACAACTAAAAATTGTATAGGCATTGTAGCATGGATGCATACATTTTCGCCTGCCAAAATGTGGATCAGGGGGTTAAAAATTTTACAAAAGCCATTGTTGCACCTACATACCCAATTTAACAGCGACATCCCATGGAGTAGCATCGACATGGACTTTATGAACCTAAACCAAAGTGCCCATGGCGACAGGGAGTTTGGTTTTATCATGTCGCGTATGCGGCTAAACCGTAAGGTAGTTGTTGGGCACTGGCAAGATGAGGCTGTACTTAGCCAAATTGGCGGGTGGACACGTGTAGCAGCCGGCTGGAACGATTGGCAGGGAGGTAAATTTGTCCGCTTTGGCGATAATATGCGTTATGTGGCGGTAACTGACGGGGATAAGGTGGAGGCCGAATTACGATTTGGTTACTCCGTAAACACCCATGGCGTTGGCGATCTGGTTAAGGTTATTAATGCGATATCTGATGCCGAGGTTGATAAACTTACTAAAGAATATGAAGAGCTATACGGCGTTGTTGCATCGCTACGCAAGGGTGGCGACCAATACAATTCATTACGAGAAGCGGCTAAAATAGAACTTGGACTAAAAGCATTTTTAGTAGATGGTAACTATAAAGGTTTTACAGATACCTTTGAGGACTTGCATGGCATGGCCCAGTTACCAGGCATTGCGGCTCAACGTTTAATGGGACAAGGTTATGGATTTTCTGGCGAAGGTGACTGGAAAACGGCAGCTCTGGTACGCGCCATGAAAGTTATGGGTAGCGGACTTAAAGGGGGGAACTCTTTTATGGAAGATTATACTTACCATTTCAACCCATCAAACCCAATGGTTTTAGGGTCGCATATGCTTGAAATTTGCGAATCTATAGCAGCTGGAAAACCAGCTTGTGAGATACACCCTCTTGGTATTGGCGGCAAAGCAGATCCTGTACGTTTGGTATTTAATGTAGCTGGCGGGCCCGCTTTAAACGCGTCGTTGGTTGACATGGGTAACCGCTTCCGTTTATTGGTGAACGAAGTTGAAGCTGTTGCTCCTGAGCACGATTTGCCTAAACTGCCCGTAGCGCGTGTGTTATGGAAGCCAATGCCGGATATGAAAACCGGCTGTGCCGCATGGATATTAGCTGGCGGAGCCCACCATACTTCTTACAGCCAAAATATTTCTTCCGAACAATTATCAGACTTTGCCGAAATGGCCAATATTGAATTTGTGCTGATCGGGAAAGACACCAATCTATTGCAATTTAAAAACGAATTGAGATGGAGCGAAGCTTATTATCAAATGAATAAACAGTTCTAAAACCGATAAATTAATAAACTAAAAAACCCTCTCCCCCATACCGGAGAGGGTTTTTTAGTTTTATGATACAATGGGCTTACCTTCTTTTTTTTTATTCTCGAAAAACAATGCTCCGCAAATTGCAAGCACTAATAATACAGAACCCGCAAGCGATATGTTTTCGCCAACGTAATAAGAGTTTGGGTGAAAGATAAACTCAATTTTGTGATTGCCTGTCGGGATCTGTGCTGCACGCAATAAGTAGTCTGCCCGGAAATAAGGTTTCTCTTGACCGTCTATTAACATCTTCCAACCTTTATTGTAATATATTTCAGAAAACACAGCAACCTCTGGTGTAGTAGCACCGCTTTGATAAACCATGTGATCAGGATTGTAGCTTATTAATTTAATAGTTCCTGAAGTGTCAAGTGCTGTTTGTTTTTCGTCTATAAGCTTAGCATATTGCTGATCAACAATGGCCTCGTCTTTAGGGCTAAAGCTACTGATAGCCTGCATTTCCTCATCGGCGTTTTTAGCATACTTTACATTTTTTACAAACCAGGCATTTCCGCAAGCTGTAGCATTAGCGTGCATAGTTACTCCTTGTGTTTTAGGGTCAACGGTAATAATGTATTTGGTATTAAGCATATCCAAAACGTCATGGTTAATGCTTTTGCTAAACTGGCTGGTTATCAACTCGTCATAGCGTTTTAATTTGGCAGCATGGTATCCGCCAATTGATTTATGGAAGAATGAGGTATTGGCATTGCTAAACGGATCGCCGGTCGACATGTCAAACACTCTAAAATCAGGGTCTTTATCACGCAGGATAAAGCTGTCTACATCCTGCGCCTTAGGCTGCTGCGTGTCTTCTTTGGCATTAAAGCGGGCATCATTTAGGTATCGTTTATCAACGCTCCACAAATCAACTAAAACCAGGGTCAATAGCCCAATTGATAATACTGTAACATTTATTTTTTGTTTAACAAATGCCCATATTATCCCGAAAGTTAAAATAATAAAAATCAATGATCTGATAGCGTCTGCCCGGGCTAGAGATATACGGTCTTGCACCAAGGCGTTTACAACCGCGTTGGCCATACCGCTATCGCCTTTAAAAGCCTGAGTTAACTGGTCAATCAATCCGGGGTTTGAGCTGTTTTTAAACGATAAAAACAGGTCGGGTAATATTGCAAGTATAAATGTTAAACCGCCGGTAATGTAAAATGCCAGCAGCAATTTTTTAAGTATAGGAGCTTTGTCTTTAGTTAAAATGATTTCGTTTATGGCTAAGAAGGCCAAAATAGGGAAACACAATTCCGTTACAGCCAAAATAGAATCGACAGATCTGAACTTATTATATAGCGGGAAGTAATTGAAAAACAGATCGGAAAAAAACGGAAGATTTTTTCCAAAGGAAAGGAGCGTAGTTAAGAGAATTGTACTTAGTAACCACCATTTAGTACGGCTTTTAACAAATATTAAACCGAAAACAAATAGAAAACATACTACTGCGCCAAAATAAACCGGCCCCTCTGTAAATGGTTTTTCTCCCCAGTAAAAAGGTAGTTGCTGGGCAAACTGGTTTGCCTGACTGGGGTCTACTTGCTTCTCAATTAAAACTTTGGCAACTCTGGAATCCTCGGGTACCGTAGTACTTGACCCGCCTCCATAAATATTAGGCACTAAAAAGGTTAAGCTCTCGCCTACACCCTGGCTCCAGGCAAAAGCGTAATCTTTACTTAAGCCATTACTTGGCTGTGTTGTATGTTGTGTGAGGTTTGATTTTCCGCGGTTGGTTTCCTGCCCGTACTCATAGGTGGTCCATAGCATAGAAGCATTTACCGCTAAAGCCAGCAGGGTTGCTGCAAAAAGGTAAGTTAAGGCTTTAGTAAAGGAGGGTAAACTTTTGTTTTTTACAGCGTGGTATAATTCAATGCCCATTAATATTAAAATGGAAAACATCAAATAATAGGTCATTTGAATATGGTTCGACCTGATTTCCATCGACAGGAAAAGTGCTGTTAATGCGCCGCCCAGAAAATATCGCCCGCGGAGGGTTAATATAATACCCGCTATAATAGGCGCAAAAAAGGTGATGGCAAAAGCCTGGTTAGCATGCCCTGCATCCAGCAAAATAATATTATAGGAAGAAAAAGTAAACGCCAATGCCCCCGCCGCTGCAAGCCATGGGTTTAGTTTCAATACGCAGAAGAGCAAATAGGCACCCAATAAAAACAAGAGTACCGTATCAATTGGGTTTGGAAAAGTAATTTTGAGTATATTAACAATATGTGTAGTTATATTATGCGGATAGGGTACCCATACCTGGAAGGCAGGCATCCCGCCAAATAGCTGGTTTGTCCATAATATGGTAGTATCCTTGGCGTGATAGTCCATAATTTCTTTTTGTGTGCCTTGCGCACGCGTAACATCGCCCTGGCTAAGCACTTTCCCCTGAAATGCCGGAGTAAAATAAACAAAGCAAATTGCGAAAAAGATCCCGATTATGGCCAGATGAATGCCATTTTGTTTAAACCAATTGTTCATTAAATTGAGTATATGATTTTCAAAAATAGGAATTTGAATGAGAATGGAAAGGATTAGTTTTTTTTAGCTTGTTAACAAGGCTTGGAGCCAGATCTGAAAGCAAAAAACATAAATACTAAGCCTAATAAACTTATAATATAGGCGATGATCTTTACCTTATTATATTCTTCACGCTCGCGGCGTATCTGGTAAAAATTGTACAATGCTAATAATGCTATACTGATCCAAAAAAGCGAATTTATTTGTTTGCAGCTAGCAAAAAGCTCAAAGGCTATTGCCACCACAACATAGTTTACCGTTATCAAAAAAAACGATTCGGGGGTGTTAAAATGCCTGCGTTTAAATACTTCTTCGGGAAGCATAGGTTATTTTATTTCTTCATAATCGATAAAATCCCCTTCAGAGTCGGGTATAGCGCTTTTTGTTTTAGGGGCATAATCAACCTTTATCTTGCTTTCGGCGCGGCGTGGCTCGCGGTATTGCTGCTGACCTTGTTGCTGTGCCTTATTCATTAACTTCTGGAAAATCATTGGCAAAAACATGCGGATTAGCATACGTAAGAAATAGTATACGCATGCCGAGATAACTAAAAATTCAATTATTGGCATCTTATCTTAAAATAAACTACAAATATAACTAAATAACGATAAAACAGTTTGTTTATGACTAGCGACTTTTTTTATTGTTACAAGGATGGATCAGGAATAAATTTAGTAATATTAATTCTAAAATGTTAGCGGAAATTAGATAACCAATCAGGCATTAAAATTTAAATAGAAATATAAAATGAAAGTAAAAATAATTGAGCTTTTTGAAGCTTACAAATCACAAGTGAACGAAACACCTAATGTAGCAGATGTTTTTTCTAAATCAGGGATGGTCAATAGGGTTAAAGAATTAGATTATGGATTTTTTCCATTGGGTTCAGGCATCCTTACAAAAAAATGTAAAGTTGAAGAAGCGGAAATTGAAGATCGTGGTATTATGGTTTTAGGAAACGATTTTGGTACTTGTGAATATTTATCAACTAAATGTGAAAACAAACGAGAAAATGAAAAAAATCCTACAATAAACAATTTAAAAACAATTGGGTTAGAAATTGAAAAAACGTTTTTTAGTAATTTCTTTTTAGGGCTCAGGATAACTGGAAAAATGTGCGACAATAGGACATCTCTTGAAGATTATAAATCATTTTGCAATAAATTTTTCCTCACGCAATTAAAAATGATAAATCCGAGTATCGTTATTTGTTTAGGAAAACCTGTACGATTTATTTTGTGTGATTTCTTTGAAGGCGCTTTCTCAGAAGATATTAAAAGAAAGAACATGACTTATAAAGAGCTGTTTAAAAATGATAAGCATTTAGTGAAAATTGATGATCCGAAATTAGGTAAAAGGTTGTTTGTTTTTATTCCTCATCCATCTTGGGCTCATAGAAATTGGCCAGAGGATATATTATCCAAAATTAAACTTTCAGTAAAAAATGAGGCTAAATAGTATGTAAAATTTAACGGTAATAATCAACATTTTTTAATTTGAATATGAGTATTAGAACCGCGGATTTATTTTTATTGTTATTTTCCATTTATAATCGCACAACAATAATTTTATTGAATTAGCTGTGGGCTAGCGCTGTCTTTTAAAAAAACGCCACATGAATAGCCTGTATGCTCCTCCCAATTTTTTGCCTTTAGTAAAAGGTAAGCTTTCGTTTGTTACTGACTGCCATTGGCGCTGATTAGATTATAAAAATAATCAACCAAATACTCCTTATCCTTGTTGATATTATTAAAAAAGGAAGCTGAGTCTTCTGGTTGATACGGTCTTAATAAAAGTCGTTCCGTAGTGATCATATCGATGATGTCTCAAATTATAAAGATCTTAATTTTTCGATAATATACTGAGGACCTTTGATTACATATGACGATCATCGCGTTTGGATAAAGCAGATGAAGTTCCTGCGGGTGGTTATGGCTCTAGATAGCCAGCATAGATGACGGACACGGATTTCTGTCATTTCATGAAAAAGCACATTTGGGAACTACTATATCTATAAAGAAGAGAGTAACAAACGTAAATATGGACTATCTAACCATTGAAAAAATATTATAAAAAGTGATATTAACGAATATAGCATTATCATAATGATTTACTACACACAGCTTATTTTTATAAAACCCGGACGCGAGCAAGAGTTTCATGCGTTTGAGGAAAAAGTATTACCACTATTGAAAAGCCATAACGCAGAGTTGGTTTATCGCATACGGCCTAATGAAAAAGCGTTTGTAGAAGCCAGCGCGGAACTGCCCTATGAAATACATTTAGTGTCCTTTGGCAGTAAAGACGATTTTAAGGCTTATGCGGCAAATCCGAAGAGGTTAGCGTTTATAGAGATGAAAAACAATTCCGTGGAGAAGATGATTTTAATTGAAGGCGTTGCTTTGTAATTGCTTAAAATAGCTTTGCGGTATTGTTTTTCGACAGCGTAAAACACATTAAAACCTAGCCAAGGTATTGTACCTAAATCAAAGCCTTATGAATTCAATTCATAAGGCTTTGATAATCAAGTCGGGATGAGAAGATTCGAACTTCCGACCTCCAGCACCCCATGCTGGCGCGATACCGGGCTACGCTACATCCCGAAGCGAGTTTCAAATTTAAAAAAAATAACGATTAGGTAATCATAAAATGTGCTCAATATCATTACAATTACCTGCCATTAAATAGCGTTATACTTTAGAATGTTTATTACATTAGCTCATTAAATACAACCCATTTGAATAATAATAATTATAATTTGCTGATTGAAAAGATAGATACTTTTACCCGCAAGTATTATTTAAATAAATTACTACGTGGGGTTGTGTTTTTCGGTGGTACATTATTTTGTGGTTATGTAGTTATCATTTTAAGCGAATACTGGGGACACTTTAGCACATTATTGCGAGGGGTCTTATTTTATGGTTATATACTAATTAATATGAGTGTATTTGGCTGGCTTGTTTTGCCGCCATTGCTGGCCTACTTTAAGCTAGGTAAAATTATTAGCCATGCCGAAGCTGCCCAAATTATAGGGACTCATTTTACCGACGTTAAGGATAAACTGCTTAATACCCTTCAGCTTAAACAGCTTGCCGACGAAAACCCGAATCATAGGTTATTAATAGAAGCTAGTATTGATCAAAAAATATTTTCGCTTAAAACTATTAGTTTTCCATCCGCTATTCGCATAAAAGAGAATATGCGGTATGTGAAATGGGCCGCCATCCCATTTGGTGTAATAATTATATTGGCGTTTACTGCACCGGCCATTTTAAAAGATAGTACAGAGCGGCTCATCAAGCATAACAAGTATTTTGAGCCTGTGTCGCCTTTTCAATTTGTAATTGTAAATCCTTCGTTATCGGTTGTGCAGGGCGACGATTTAAAGCTCGACCTTAAATTAATTGGCGATAAATTTCCTAACGAAGTTTATTTGGAAATAGGAAATAATACTTTTAAACTGGATAAAGAAAGCATTAGTAGGTTCCATTATTCGTTTTCGAACTTGCAAAAAACGGTTCATTTCAAATTTATAGGAGGCGATTTTTCTTCACGCGAGTATGACGTTATTGTAAATCTTAAACCATCTTTGCTGCGGTTTGATGTTGATTTGCAATACCCGGCGTATCTGCATAAAAAAAACGAAACACTGAATAACGCGGGCGATTTAACCATACCAGCCGGAACAACCGTACACTGGGCCATGCATACCCAAAATGCCAGCGAAGTGCTGTTTAAAATGAACGCTTCTAACACATATATTAAAGGGGCTGATAATACTTTTTTGCACACAGCTAGGATACTAAAAACCAGTAATTATACCCTCAAAGCAATAAATGCACTAGTTACAAATGGTGATTCGGCTATTTACCATATTAATGTTGTTGCTGACGAACCTCCAACAATAACCGTATACAACAAGCCCGATTCGGCAAGTTCAAAAGCCATTTATTTTAATGGTACAATACAAGATGACCACGGATTTTCAGGGTTAATGTTTCATTATACAATCTCTGGGAACAAGAATGAAAAAGCGCGTGCTTTTACCAAAATGGTAAAGGCTGATTTGAATACCAACCAAGCCTCTTTTTTTTACTTTTGGGATTTAAATGAATTAAACGCAAAACCAGGAGAGCAAGTTAAGTATTACTTTGAAGTAGCGGATAACGATGCGGTAATAGGCCCTAAAAAAACACGATCAACAGCGCAAGTATTGAATGTACCAACCGAGCAGGAGATCAGCAAGCAATTGGATGTAGGCACTCAATCTGTTAAACAAAAAATGCAATCGGCTATTAAACTCTCGGCGCAGATTGAACGCGAATCTCAAAAACTTACACAATTGTTAATTAATAAAAATACACTTTCGTTCGACGAAAAGAAACAAGTAGAAGACCTGTTACAGAAACGGAAGGAATTAGAAAGCCTTGTAAAGGATATACAGAAGGAGAACAAGCAAAACCAGTTAAACCGCCAGGAAAACACCAAGCAAGACGAGGCGATTTTAGAAAAGCAAAAGCAGATTGAAGAGTTGTTTAACAATGTACTTGATGAGAAAACACGCGAATTGTTAAAAAATTTGCAGCAAATGCTTGAAAAAAATCAGAAAGAGCTTACTCAGGATGCGGTATCAAAGATGCAAATGGATAGCAAATCATTAAAAAAGGAACTTGACCGCGTATTGGAATTATATAAAAAACTGGAGTTTGACCAAAAGCTTAACGAAAGCATTGAACAACTAAATAAATTAGCTCAGAAACTTGAGCAATTGTCATTGGAAAGTAAACAGGCCAAAAGTGATCAAAAATCACTACAGCAGCAGCAAGAGCAATTGAATAAAGAGTTTAAAGATTTGGAAAAATCAATGGACGATTTAAAACAAAAAAACGAACAACTTGATCCCCCAGGTAATTTTGAGAACCCTACGCAAGATGAGAAAAACATTAAAGAGCAACTGGATAAAAGTGCTGACGAATTGAATAAAAATAACAAAGGAAAAGCATCGCAATCACAGCAACAAGCGGCTAAACAGATGCAGCAGTTATCACAAAAACTGAAACAAAGTGAGCAACAAGGGGAGGAAAGTGCTAATCAGATCAATATAAATCAACTGAGAGAAATTGTTAAGCATTTGATTAATAGTTCTTTAAATCAAGAAAACATTATGGAAACGATGCGGGGACTAAGTACTGCAGATCCTGGATATGTTACCTGGACCCAAAAGCAAATGGATATAAAAAGTAATATGAAAAATGTGGAAGATAGTCTATATTCGTTAAGTAAACGTGTTCCGCAAATACAATCAACAGTTAATAAAGAAATTGCCATAATTAATACTAATTTAGATCAGTCTATTGCAAATTTAGCCGACCGTAAAACATCGGAAGCTAATCGTAATCAGCAATACACCATGACAAGTATGAATAATTTGGCATTGATGTTGTCTGAAGCGCTGGAACAAATGCAGAAGGCGATGAAAAATGCTAAGCCAGGCAAAGGCAAGCAGCCCTCTCTATCGCAATTGGGCCAAATGCAGCAACAGCTTAATCAGAATATGCAAAAAATGCGTGAACAAATGCAAGAAGGTAATAAAGGCAAGCCGCAACAAGGTAACATGAGTGAGCAATTAGCTAAAATGGCCCGGCAACAGCAGTCAATCAGGCAGGCGTTACAGCAAATTAACAAACAGGAAAACAAAGACGGGCGCAAAGGGTTAGGAGATTTGGATAAAATTGCAAAGGAAATGGAACAAACTGAAAGGGATCTCGTAAACAAGCAGATATTTGATGAAACCCTAAAAAGGCAACAACAAATTCATACACGGCTTTTAGAGGCAGAACGGGCAGATCAGCAGCGCGACCAAGATCAGCAACGGGAAAGCAATGCTGGCAAAACTCCCCCCCCTGGTTATATAAAAGCACTGCAATATTACCAGCAGATGAGCAATAAGCAAACAGAACAAATACATACTGTATCACCTGCTTTAAATTTTTATTATAAAAATAAAGTGAAAATATATTTTGATCAAATTAATGGTAAATAATATGGAACAGGCCAATATTGAAACCAATAAATTATTTACATTGCAACTACCATCAAAAATGGAGAGCCTAACATCGCTCGAAAACTTGATTGAGGAGTTGGCAGACACTTACAAAATTAGTGATGATACTTTTGCAAACATGATGACATGTTTAAACGAAGTATTTATTAATGCTATTGTACATGGCAATAAATTACAAGAAGATAAAAAAGTAATTATAAATGCTGAAGTAGATAATAGGCGTATAATATGGACAGTAACCGACCAAGGGCCAGGTTTTGACTATAGTAAACTGCCGGACCCAACAGCGCCAGAAAATATTGAAAGCCTTACAGGCCGCGGTGTTTTTATTATAAAACAACTGGCAGACCAGTGTGTTTTTAATGCGTTGGGTAACGAGGTTGAGCTACATTTTAAAATCTAGTATGGCTATACCTGTTTTTTTTTTTGAAGAGGATATTTTATTCAAACCTAAAAAAAAAGCGAATTTACGTACGTGGATAAAACACACCATTATAGCAGAGGGGAAGAGCTTAAAAGAGCTAAATTATATTTTTTGCTCAGATCAATATCTTATTCAAATCAATCAGCAATATTTAAATCACGATACTTATACTGATATTATTACGTTTGATAATGCTGAAATAGACGGTGTTATACAGGGTGATATTTTTATTTCGGTTGAAAGGATAAAAGAGAATGCCGCTAGTTTTTCTGGAAATGAAACAGACGAACTGCACCGGGTAATGATTCATGGTGTATTGCATTTGTTGGGGTATAAGGATAAAACCAAAAGTGACAAAAGCCTGATGACCCAAAAGGAAGATTTTTATCTTTCTGAACGGCTTATGTAAAATTTATATTGTTTTACGAAATATTAAGAAAATCTACTTACAATTGTTCCATAAATAATTAAAACTCCATGAAAACTTTAGCTTTAGTGCTCTCATTAATGTTTATTTCGCCATCATCAGTTTATGATTTTAAACTAAAAACGATAGACGGCAAAAAATTCAGCCTATCTAAATACAAAGGAAAAAAAATATTAGTAGTTAATACAGCTTCAATGTGTGGATATACGCCACAGTATGCAGAGTTGCAAAAATTAGCAGACAAGTATAAAGACAAACTTGTTGTGGTGGGCTTTCCGGCTAATAATTTTGGTGGGCAAGAGCCGGGCACCAATACATTAATTAAAGAGTTTTGTTTAAAAAATTATGGTGTAACATTTCCGCTTAGCGAAAAAGTTAGCGTAAAGGGAGATGATATGGATCCACTGTTTAAATATTTAACATCGGCTCCAAACCCTGATTTTACCGGCGAAATTAAATGGAACTTTGAGAAGTTTTTAATAGATGAAAACGGGAATTTAATTCATCGTTACCGGTCAAGTACCACTCCATTATCAGAAGATATTACTAAGGAATTGTAAAATCAATCGGTAACTATATCTAATTTACAATCAGGATCTACCCATTATGTAAACGCAGAAGAGGCCATTTTGGGGCTTCTTCTGCGTTTATAAATACTTACCAAACCTGTATCCGTTGATTTTCAGGCCTATAAAGCGTATCTCCGGGCTTAACATTAAAGGCTTTATAAAACTCGGGCATATTAGACAAGGGCCCATTAACCCTAAACATTTCAGGCGAGTGCGGGTCTCCGCTTATGCGCATTCTCATGGTTTCATCACGATCCTTTATTCTCCATACCTGGCCAAAAGATAAAAAGAAGCGTTGATCTGGTGTAAATCCGTCAATTTTTTTATCCCCCTTACCTTGCGCTGTATTTTTAAAAGCCTCGTACGCAATAGCTAAGCCCCCTATATCTGCTAAGTTTTCACCTTGAGTAAGGCTTCCGTTAACATGCAAATTATTTAATATAATGTATTTATTGTACTGATCAATAACAACTTGCACTTTCGCTTTAAATTTTGCCGCGTCAAGGGCGTTCCACCAATCTTTCAAATTTCCTGCTTTATCATATTGGCGGCCCTGATCGTCAAACCCGTGAGTCATTTCATGTCCTATAATACTGCCAATTGCGCCATAATTAATTGCATCATCAGCATTTTTATCAAAGAAAGGGAATTGTAATATTCCGGCCGGGAAAACAATTTCATTAAAAGCGGGATTGTAATAGGCGTTTACCGTGGGTGGGGTCATTCCCCATTCTGTCTTGTCAACAGGTTTGCCCATTTTGTTAATCATTTCCTTGTAATCATGTTTGGCTATTGATTGCAGATTTTTGTAATATGTGCCTTTGTAAATAGTTACATCATCGTAATTTTTCCATTTGTTAGGATAACCTATTTTTTTTGTGAAAGCATCTAGTTTTTCGATGGCTCGCTTTTTTGTTTCGGGGCTCATCCAATCTAACCGTTCAATACGTTTATGATAAACGGCTTGCAGATTATTAACCAAATCAAGCATCCGTTTTTTTGCTTCTGCCGGGAAATATTGCTCCACATATAACTGTCCCAGTAGTTCGCCTAAACCACCATCAACATTGGCAACCATTTTTTTCCATCGCTCTTTTTGCTGCTTTTGTCCACTTAGGGTTTTGCCAAAAAAATCAAACCGGGCATCTCTAAAGTTTTTACTAAGTGAGTTAGCCGCATTATCTAAAGCATCTAATTTTAATTTATCTTTCCAAATTTCTATGGGCTGTGTTTTAAGCAAAACATCTAAAGCTTGGTAATATTTGGGCTGTCCAACCAATATAGTATCCGTTTTTACCTGTAATCTGCTTAATAAATCTTTTACATTAATATCTGGCACCTGTTTCTGAAAATCAGCTATTGTAAACTTATGGTAGTTGGCTATCGGATCACGTAATTCAACCGGAGTTGAGTGCGATTTCGCAATTTCGGTTTCGAGCTTCAATACATCAGCGGCACGCTTTGCCGCAGTTGGAGCGTCAGCCCCGGTTAAGGTAAATAACTTGGCAATATATTTAACATATTGCTTGCGAATGTTCTGGCTAACGCTGTCCGTTTTAAAATAATAATCTCTGTTAGGCAAACCTAAACCAGCCTGACCAAAATTAACGGCGTTTTTAGTGCTTATTCTATCGTCTGGTGCTACACTAAAGCCAAATAAAAAACCATTCCCTCCCTTAAAACCATCAGCAGCTAAGCGAATTAATTGCTTATAATCCTTTATACCGTCAATTTGTGAAAGTAATGGCTTTACAGGCTCGTAACCTAGTTTTTCAATAGAAACGGTATCCATGCCGCTAGTAAATAGGTCGGCAACCTTTTGTTCTTTGCTGCCTGCGGTAGTATTAGTTGCGGCAAGCTGAGTTAATATTTTATGAAGCGTTATTTGATTATCATCATATAAAGTATAAAACGACCCCCAACCTGTTTGTGATGCCGGTATCTGAGTTTTTTTCATCCAGTTACCACTGGTATATAAAAAGAAATTGTCTCCGGGTTTAACGGTTGTATCCATCCCGTTTTTATCAAAAAAAACAGTCCTGGCTGGTAAGGCATCCACCGCTTCCGTTTTTGATTTGCTAGTACATGAAACTGCCAGAAAAGCAGGGAGAGACAGATATAAAAAACAAGAATGTATCTTCATCATAATTAATATTTAACTGCTAAAATTTAAAAATACAAAAAAGAAAAGGAAATATAAGATAGCGTATTTAACTTATATGTAAATCAAGTGATATAAACACTGCTTCAATTCAAGTTGTAAATTATTTAACTTCGCAGCAATTGGCTCACCAGAATTAATGTATGCTAAATTTGATGTTAAAAAACTTTTTAATCCGCCACTTTGATGCCTTAATAGCAGCAATAATCGGCTTTTTTGTACTTAGTTTGTTTACAAAATATGGGGGCATCGGTATCTCGCCTGATTCGGTAATGTATATTAGCGGGGCACGAAATATTTACGCGCACCAAGTTTTTTTTTATTTTGGACATCAAGCGTTGGTCGCATTTCCTTTATTCTACCCCACGTTTCTGAGCACTATACTATTTATTACAGGTATTGATCCGGTAATAATCGGGCCAACTTTAAATGGATTACTTTTCGCCCTTCTTATTTTCCTTTCGGGCATAGTAATGGAACGTTTTATCTTTCCATCCAAATGGTATAAATGGTTTATTTTATTGGCCATAGCGTTAAGTCCTTCACTCCTAGAGATATATTCTATGCTTTGGTCAGAGACGCTGTTCATGGTATGGACATTGGTGTTTATGATTGCGTATAAGCGTTATATGAGCACCCATTCTTTACGCTCGCTTATGTTAGTAGCGGGCATTACGGCATTGGCTTGCGTTACCCGGTATGCAGGGGTAACATTAATAGGTGCCGGAGGGTTGCTTTTACTTTTTGATCTGAACCTAAATATCAGAAAAAAGATAGGCCATATCCTCATATTTGGGCTGATCAGTATATCGTTGCTCGTAACCAACCTGGTACGCAATTCGTTGGTTACACATACAGGTACCGGCCCCCGTTATAAGTCGCTCACCTCGTTGTACGATAATATGCACTATGCCGGTACTGTATTATGCGATTGGCTAACCCTTACTGAGCAACAATATGGTTTAGCATTTACCATAACATTATTAACCGTGCTGGCCTTTATCATCGCTTTTTTGCTTAACACGTTCCGGAACAGAGCCAGATATTTTACTTACGAGCAAATTGCCCTGGCATTTTTTATTGTATACGCGCTCTTTATGATCATATCGGCCACAATATCCCGGTACGAGCGAATAAACAACAGGTTGTTATCGCCCATGTTTATCCCTTTTTTATTGGGGTGTACCTATTGGATTCCATTGGCTATACGCGAGCAAGCCTCCAAAGTGAGAATATTTGCCACCGTAATAGCCGCAGTACTGGCACTCGGCTTTTTGTATGGCGAAATCAAGAATGATACGCAACGTTATGACGATCAAGGCGATTATGGCGTACCCGGTTATACCGACGATAGTTGGAATAAGTCTGATCTTATAAAATTGTTAAAGCGTAACCCGGGCATGTTTAAACAGGGTTACCCTATATATAATAACGCATGCGAGGCTTTTTATTTCTTTACTGGAAAGGGCTCTGCCTATATACCTAAACCAACGGATGTAAAACGCATGCAAAGTTTTGACGCCCAACCTCATGGATACATTGTAATTTTTGACCAACTGCCAGATCCTACCTTGCTTCCGCTGCAAAAAATATTGCTGTATAAACCACTAAAGCAATTGTATAAATTTGCCGATGGTGGTGTTTATATGTGGTAAGCAATTAACGCCAACCGGTAATTTGCCTGATATAAGCCGTTAACTCCCCGGCAATTTGCTTGTGTTCATCCATATCCGGGTGGCCACCACAGCCTTTGTGGTACTGTTTGCTAAAAAAATAACGGGTTACTTTTTTATCGCCCTGTTGTTTCACCGCGTTAATTATGCCATCAATATACCTTTTCAAAACCGGAGTGAGGTTATTATCGCCCATGGGGCTAGTGAGGCAAATAATATTAGCCAGCGGGTAGTGTTTGCGTACGTCGCTTATAAATTTAATGTATGCCTTACAAAACAGGGAGGAGTCTTGTACGCCATCATTCTGCCCAAGGCAAACGGTTACTACATCGGGCTGGTAGCGTTTAAAATCCCAGGGAATGGTATCGGTACGTAAATTTAATTTATCAAACACCTGCGGCATTGTAACGGTCATTCCGCAGCAGCTATGAATAAGCCCAATGCCCGATACTGATGTTAAATGCCATTGCGCATTTAAATTACGGGCTGTACGTGCGCCGTAACTGAGGTAAGCATTATGCTGGAGATACCAATCGCCAACATTGCAAGGCGCTACCGACAGATCCATACCTGTACCGCAGGTAATGGAATTGCCGATAAATTCAATTTTATGAGCCGGGCTGGCGGGAGCGGGGAATAATTGCTGGCATTTTATGCTAACAAACTCCAGGTAACCAATTCCTGATTCCGTATCCTTACAAATGGTAACAGTATGTGCTTTGTTGGATAAATTTCCGCCAATTTTTATGGTGTTAACTTTGCCTGTAGTTTGTATGCGGTAAGGTTGCTGATCGTCAATAACGATCTCAATAAAGTTATGCGATTTGCCGTATAGCTCCTCATCGTTAATAACAACCTCACAGCCAGTGCCTTTAAATTTTGCCTTTATGTATACACCCGGCGACCAGAAACGCGGCTTTAGCGGGTTGGAGAAGTCTATTCGGCCAGTATATTGCAGATATGGATTATTTGCTTCATAAACTTTTTCGGACGATAAGGGTTTACCTTTCGCTGATAGGGTAAAAGAGGCCGTTGTTATTAAAACAAATAAGCAAATGATAACTTTTTTCATGAGATTGAAATGATTAGGCACAATAAAATTTTGATAGCCGAAATAAAATATAAAGCTATTTATTAGTAAACAACAGGTGTAATACTATTATAACAATAGTTTGTATACCTAGCCCATTAACTCTTTCATTAGTTTATCAAATGCAACTTTCAAATCGGCCAGTTCTAGCTCGACGATGCTGAGCCTCGTTTCCAGGTCGGTTATTATTAAACGAGTTCCGGTAGCGGGCTCATCAATTACATCATCGTCTAAAATGTCGGGGATGCCACTTAATAAATGGGCGTATCGAACTTCTTTTTGGCCTGTTCGGCGAGGTAATTGCTGTACAAATGGAGGCTCCGTAGCGGCAAGTCTTTCTAATACCGCTTGTACTTCGTCAAGGGTTTCAAACTCGTACATGCGGCCCGAATTGGTGTTGATTTCGCCGGGAGTTTGCGGGCCCCGTAACATTAACAAACAAATTACGGCAACCTCGGCGGGTACAACCGGAAACACAATGGCAAAGTTATGTTTATATTTTACTGAACGTATTGAGCCGCCTGTAGCGGTTGATATTAGGCCCCGCTTTTTAAGCATGTCTAAAGCTACAACCACGGTTTCGTCAGTATATTGAACTACTGGCTTACGTGATGTTTTTTGATTGCAAGCCGCTGTGAGGCTATTGATCGTCATGGGATAATAGTCGGGCGTGGTTTTACACTTTTCCATTAAAGTACCCAGCACCCGAAGCTCGGGAGCGTCTAATATGGGTAAAGTTTGCGGGGAAGACATTAGTATCGGCGGTTTAAATATTAAATAAGAGTAGTGTAATTGAAACTATAGCGCACGGTATAAACCATACATTGCGCGCTATAGTTTTGCACTGGCAATAACAATGAATGGTTAAATAAGCAATACGGAACTTAGTTATTCAGCCGTTTTTTGATGCTGTTTTTCTTGTTCAATGGCGGCCTTAATGAGTAATTCTTTAGCGTCTTTTAACGTTGGTACAATGGTTAAAACATCGTTTAGCTGCGCAATATTTACCAGTTTTGAAACATGCTCGTCAAGCCCGGTTAAAATTAATGAGCCTTGAGAATAATTACATAACCGATGCCCTACCAATAAACTGCTCAAACCCGATGAATCAATAAACTTAACGGAAGAAAGGTCCATAATAATATTTTTATGGCCATCAGAATGGATAACCATAAATTGTGATTTTAAATCCAAAGCCTCTATCGCGTTTAATTTTGGTTCTTTAAGCTTTAGGAATAAAAACTTGTCATGTGTTTCTAAAATGTATTTCATTGCAGCAGTCTGGTTTATTGATATTATTAGTCAGCGTCTTTGGCATTTAAAATGATAAAGATTAGCTACGGATACATGAAAGTATTACAAATAATTCGTATTAAGAAATTAGTTAAACTAATTATACCCTAAAGTTAAACTAATTTTCACTCTGTCCAAACAACAACTTCGGCTGGTTTAAGTTCGCGCTGGCCAAAAATCACTTTTGCATTAGCCGGAATAGGTACAGTTAAAGTCTTTTCGGAATGGTAGTTTATGGCTACCCAAAAGCCGTCTCTCCAATCTAATATCATGCCCTCTGGCAACTCAACCGCTTTGATTTTAGCGTACACGCAAACCTTTTTAATGATGTCTTTTTCCAGTTTGCCATCGTCTGTATCGGGGCCAATATAAGTTACAGACCCGGTTCCCCATTTTCTAAGGGTGGCTGCAACTTTGTTTTTATAATATTGATTAGTATAGCGGGCTAAGGTTTCGGTGCCGGGTTGCGGTTCTAAAACATCGGCCCAATCTTTCCAATTGTAACTTTTGTCGTCTAAAGTAACACTTCCGTTTACGTTGACTGGCAGAACGTCATAAAAAAGCACACGCGCCCCTGTCAACGGTTTAATCATATTACTGTAAGCTTGTTCCCATAAATGTCCGTTACGGTCTTTTTGGCCCGTTCTGGGGGTTAAAACCAAGTTGCCCCCTGCTTGTACATATTGTGTGAGTTTGGTAATCAGTTTTTCATCCAGCAGTTGATACATGGGCATCACAACCATTTTGTACCCGCTTATATCCATGTCTTCTGAAACAAAATCAACTTTACAGCCCAGAGCCTTTAATGCCGCGTGGTATTTAAAAATTATCTTTTCGGGATTCCATTGGTCTGTTTGGGGTTGAATCTGTGTATCCCAATAGTTATCAAAGTTCCATAGTATGGCTACCTTGCGGGATGCATAATTAGCAGGAACCGGCGTATTAGGCGAAAAGTTTTTACGCAGCAGCTTAATCTCGCTCATAAATTTACTATACTCTAAGCCCCCAACAGAAGGGGTAACTCCATCGGGGCCAATCATCGCATTATGATATTGCTCACCTCCATATAGCGGTTGGCGGAACCTATAAGAGCAGGCTATGCTACAGCCGCCTACATAGGAGTTCCATAGCCATGCGCGGATAACTCCGGGGTATGGTTGAGGGTTATATAAGCCCCAGTTAACCTGCCCGGGCTGCAGCTCCATAACACCTGTAAAGTCTTTTTTATACCTGAAAAAATCGTTGGGGAAGGCCATTCTACTTGGGAGGCCTATTCTAAAGCCCTGATTGCCTAAACCACCTACATTGGTATAGCCGCCACCTACGGGATACATGGTATAGGTAATAAAATCAAGGTCTTTATCATTTAGCCATGGGTCAACCCGATCATGAAAATGCATAAAATTTGTGGTTACCCATTGCGATAATGGAATATTCTTTTTTAATAACCGTGCATTAAACCGTACAAAATCGGCACATTCTTCGGCATTGAAACGTCTGAAATCTAATAATTCATGCGGATCAACCTCAGCGATATTAGTTTTTTGATTAGGCAATGCCACGTCTTCAAAGGAAGGGTAGGTAATGCTCCAGAACATAGTGCCCCATGCGCGGTTCAACTCCTCAACAGTTTGATACTTTGCCTTGAGCCATTGCTGAAAATGAGCTTTTACCTCATTGCCAAAATCTTCTTCGCCATAATGCGATGGCTCGTTGTCTATCTGCCAACCCATAATATTAGGGTTATTTGCATAGTGCCTGGCCATCGCGGTTACTATTCTCTCGGTTAGCTCCCGGTATTTAGCACTCGACCATGAAAAAAATTGCCGCCCGCCGTGCGTCGCGGTTAAGCCGTTTTCTTTAACCAATAATACTTCGGGGTACTTTTTTGTTAGCCATAACGGGGGGGTAGCAGTAGGGGTACACATAATTACCTTTAAGCCGTGTCGGCCGGCGATGTTAACGGCCTCGTCAAGCCAATCAAAATCAAACTTACCTTCTTCTGGCTCTAGCCTGGCCCAGGCAAACTCGGCCATGTGGGTGTACTCAAAACCCATATCGGCCATTTTTTTTAAGTCCCTATCCCATTGGCTTTTATCCCATTGTTCGGGATAATAATAGACCCCGGTTTTTATCAGGTCGGCTTTGTGAAAATATGGCTCCTGTGCCGAAACCTGGTTAATATTAATAATAGCCAGAAATAATCCAATGGCTAATATTTTGGCTTTAATTATTTTCATAATATGATAATGAGCGCACTTATTTATTGTTTAAAGTTATGGTTTTTGATAGCAAGCCCGGCGACGATAGTGTTATTTTTACTGTCCCAGGGTTGTGTTTCCATTGTATATAAGCTAAAAGTTTGCCATGCAGGGCATTGCGTTTAGCTGCTTTATAATCTTCATGGCTGGTTGAGCTACCGCTCTCCAATCCAATTAGCTCGGCTGGGCCCTCTACCTTTACGCTAACCTCGTTCTCCGCATTAAATACCAGGGTGCCTTTTTGGTCGGTTATATCCAATACCACTTGCGCCAGGCTTTTTGTTCGGGCAAAAGCGCTAATATCTGCCGATGCTTTAATTGCATAAGCCTTGCCTGCGGTAACTAATTGATGTTCGCTAACAGGTTTGCCGTTTTTATAGCCTTTTACCGTCAATGCTCCCGGTGAAAAAGGCACCTCCCAGTTAATAACCCGCCCGGTTGCTGTTGCTAAATCCTTTTTACCAATGGATTTTCCATTTAAAAACAGCTCGGCTTCATCGCAATTGGTATAGCATGATACCTTAATCGGTTTACCTAATAGCCAATTCCAGGTAGGTGCCGCGGTTATTCTGCCCCTGCCTGTTTTTTTAGTCTCTTCATCGTTAATTTCTTCCGTACATAGGTAAGCCATCGGCTTATCAGACCATAAACTTTCTCTGAAATAATAAGCCGGCTTTTTAAACCCCGCTAAATCAATTAAGCCAGGGCTGCTGCTTCTGCCCGGCCATTGGTGCGCCTCGCCCAGGTAATCAACCCCTGTCCAGAGGTACTGGCCCGAAATATACTCATTATCGGCTACTGCGTTCCATGCTTCAAGTTGGCTGCCATTTTCGCTGCCGTAGATAATACGGTTAGGGTATTTTTTATGATCATCGGCATACCTAAACTCCTGGTAATTATAGCCCACAATATCTAATTCTTCTGGGTAACCTACTTCGTTAGACATAACTACCCCAGCCAAGGCAGCGGTTACTGGCCGGGTAGTATCAAATTGTTTAACCACGGCAACCAAGCGTTTGGCAATTGGTGTCATCAGGCTTGCAAGCGGGTGGCCGGCTGTAAAGCCTTTGCCATAGATTTGCGGGTTTTTTCCGGTATTCAAAACTTCGTTAGTGTAAGGGTCATTGGGGTAATCTATTTCATTGCCAATACTCCACAGTATGATAGATGGATGGTTCCTATCCCGCTTCACCATATCGCCCAGGTCGCGGTCGGCCCATTCTCTAAAATATTGGTGATAACCATCATTGCCTGGTTTGCCTATATTCCAGCCTTTTATCCATTTGTTTTTACCAATTTCCCATTCGTCAAAAGCTTCATCCATTACCAGCAACCCAAGCTTATCACATAGGTTGTACAGATAATCGGCATGTGGGTTATGGCTTAGGCGCAGGGAGTTTGTACCGCCTTCTTTTAATATTTTTAAACGTCTTTCCCATACAGCTTCGGGTACGGCAACGCCCAATGCCCCGGCGTCATCATGAATACAAACCCCTTTAAGCTTTAAGCTCTTTCCGTTTAAAAAGAAGCCTTTATCTTTATCAAATGTAGCTGTGCGGATGCCCACTTCTTGCACAACATCATCGGTTTTTTTGCCATTAACTGTTAAAGATACCTCAAGTTTATATAGCTCTGGATGCTCCACCGACCATAGCAATGGCTTTGCCACGCCGAAAGTTAGTTTAGCATCTTGATGTTCTCCGCTAATCACTTTTACCACCTGCCTGGCAGAACCCACAACCTGGCCTCCCTTTTTAAACAATGTGGCATTAACAAGCACACCAGCAGGATTAACCGAATAGTTGGTTAAACTAACATTCACATTCACGGAGGCGTTTTCCGCAGATACTTCTGGTGTAGAAAAAGCTATTCCCCAAACATCTACGCTGATATCATTAGTTGCAATTAGATATACATTACGGTATATGCCGGAGCCCGTGTACCATCTTGAGTCGCCAAACTCGGTATGATCGGCCTTTACGGCTACAATATTTTTGCCGGTTTTATTTATATACTGCGTTATCTCGTATTGAAATGGGATAAAGCCATTGGGGCGCTTTCCCAGCGAATGCCCGTTTATCCAAACTTCACTGTTTTTATAGATCCCATCAAAGTAGAGGGAAACTTTTTTATTACGCATATCTGGTTGTACTGTAAATGTTTTACGATACCAACCTATGCCAGTTGGTAAATACGCCGTGCTGCTGGCCCATTGTTCATCAAAGGGCCCTTCAATGCTCCAATCGTGCGGTAGCATTATATTTCTCCATGCTTTGTCGTCAAAAGTAGTTTGGTCAGCATTGGCAATATCACCTTTGTAAAACTTCCAGTTATCATTAAACAGAATAGTTTGCCGTGTATTCTGGGCAAACAGGTTTAAGCTAAATAGCATAAAAAAAACAAATACCGGATATTGCACTTTGTAGAATTTCATAGTTATGAGCTGCGTTTACTTAATTGGATCTTGGAGTAACAATAATAATGAATATATTGATGACGGATATAACTAACTTGTTACAAAGGGTATAACAAATAAATTCATTTAAAAATAACAACAATGCCAAACCTCAAAATATAATATCACAATTAGTTAATGTAATATTAATATTAATCCGGCTAATTTTATGGTCGCATAACTACGTATTATATGTCCCTAATTAATTTTATAAAAAAACATGCCCCTTTAGTTAAGCTTCTGAGGGCTAGTTTTGTTATGATACTAAGCTTTCAAACTACCTACGGGCAAACATCAAACGGGCCGGTTATAAATATGATTTTTACTTCTGATGCGCATTATGGCATTACGCGTAATAAATTCAGGGGCGATACCGATGTGAACAGCCATATAGTAAACGCGGCTATGATACGCCAGATGAATACAATACCTAACGTTATGCTGCCTGCTGATGGCGGCGTTAATGCCGACAAGGTAGTTGGCCCGGTAGATTATATGATACAAACAGGCGATATTGCCAACCGTATGGAAATCCCAATTCAAAGTGCGGCGGCATCGTGGGCGCAGTTTGAAGCCGACTATTTACACAGCCTTACCTTAAAGGGCCGTGATGGCCGCACGGCTAAATTATTGCTCGCCCCGGGAAATCATGATATTTCAAACGCGATTGGGTTTTCTAAACCTATGTACCCATTAACAGATCCCACGGCGATGGTTAAAATATATAACCTGGTGTTAAAGCCGCAAAAGCCCATGACTAACGCCGTTTATAATTATGAAAAGGATAAAATTAATTATTCGCTCAACACGGGAGGCGTTCATTTAATGTTTATTACCTTATGGCCCGACTCTGCAGAGCGGATCTGGATGCAAAAAGACCTGGATACGGTTTCGAAAACAACCCCTGTTATTATTTTTACGCATGACCAGCCCACCTGTGAGGCGAAGCATTTTACCAACCCGCTGCCGCCACATACAATGACCCGGCAAAACAAATTTGAAAATCTGACGGCAGAATATTATAAAGAAGGCTATATTGCATCTAAGGATGGCGGAGCTACCGATATAGAACAACGTGGCTGGGTAAAATTTTTAAAGGCACATGCCAATATTAAAGCCTATTTTCATGGCAACAGCAACTGGAACGAATTTTATGTTTACAATGGTCCCGATAATGATGTTAACTTAAATGTTTTCCGGGTAGATTCGCCGATGAAAGGTAAATACTCTGCCGAAAATGAGCAACTTTTATCGTTTCTGCTGCTCTCTCTTGACCCTAAAAACCAACGACTTAGTGTACGAGAATGTTTATGGAATACGCAGCCGTTAAACAAGTCGGCCAAAATTACCTTTGGTAAAAGCGCAACAATATCTCTTAAAGTATATTAATAGTTTCCGTTATATATATCACCGGAGCTGTTAATAAAGGCTTGCGGGCATTATTCATGTTTCATTTTTTGAAAACTAAACCTTTTTACCTATCTTTAAGCACCATTTATAAGCCAACCCTAAGATTATGGTATTTTACAAAGCAGGCTAACGCTTTTTTAGTTAAATGGCGATGTTTATAAAGCACATTTGCATTAACAGTGTTATTGGGGCCGACCAATTTTTATATGTACTATAAATCCCCTTCTGGTATAAAGCAAAAATACAGCATAGTTATTTGTATTGCCCTATTAACACTGTTAGTTAGGTATAACGGCTATGCACAAAGCTTAGGCGACCCTATTGTTAATATTACATTTGGTGCAGGCACAGGCCAATTTGCAGGATCGTTACCTGCCGATTCAGGATCTACCACTTATACGTATATTAATGGCACCCCAAGTGATGGCTTATATACAATTGCTAACTCAACCAACGGAATGTATACTGGCTGGTGGCGAACTTCGGACCATACCGGAAACCCGGGTGGCTATATGATGATAGTTAATTGTGACTACGCCCCAGGTATATTTTATACTCGAAAAGTAAAGGGCTTATGCGGCAATACGAAATACCAGTTTGCCGCATGGATTAAAAATTTATTAAATTATGTTGGCAAACCATCTAATATCAAGTTTTCTATCGAGACAACCAACGGAGTCCTCCTGGGCTCTGACAGTACAGGTATTATCCCCTTAAAGGATGAATGGAAACAATATCCTTTTACTTTTAGTACACCTGCAGGCATAGATAGTATTGTTATTAAAATGAATAATATTGCCCCGGGAGGCAATGGTAATGATGTTGCTATTGATGATATCACTTTTAGGCCTTACGGCGACCCTGTAGCTGTAGTTTTTGATAAGGCAACAACCCAAAGCATCTGCGCGGGTAGCCCTAAAACAATTAACATTAATCCTACAACTACTCTTTCTACAGGCTACGCGCTTAAGCTTCAGCAGATGATAAACGGGGTTTGGACAGATCAGGGAACACCATTTACAAACTCGGCGGCTAGTTTTTTATCGCCAACCGCCGCAGGTACATATAGTTACCGGGTTGTATCGGCCCTGGCAGGCAATATAGCTGCGGCACAGTGTGTAGTGTCGTCAAATATACTAACCTTAACAGTTGCGCCTTTGCCCGATACAACCTTTACCGCGCCGGCTAAAACTTGCCTGGGTGATTCGACTTTTTTTACCGCTCCTGCAGAGCCAAGCGGCACTATTTGGCTATGGAATTTTGGGGATGGGGGCACGTCTGCCAAGCAAAACCCAGCTCATTTATATTCATCGCCCGGCGATTATACCGTAATGCTAACCGTTACCAATGCAAGCGGCTGCCCTTTAACCGGAACAAAAAAGATACACATCGCTAAGCTCCCCACCGCAAAATTTACCTATTCATCGCCGGACTGCGAAACCCGTGCAGTAATATTTACGGATCTGTCGGCGCCCAACGAAGGCATAATTACAAAATGGGTGTGGGACTATGGAGATGGTAGCTTGCCAGACATCCGTACAGATAATATTAAACCATTCCAGCATACTTATACACCCGGCTCATATACAGTAAAGTTATCAGTTACCAACACCAATGGCTGCTTATCAACGGCAACACAGTCTTTTATAGTTAGCCCACTCCCCGTAGTTGATTTTATTTTGCCAGCCGCATGCGTTTCTGATAAGGTAACGTTTATAGATAATTCAAAAATAAGTGATAATTCGGAGAGTAGCTTTACCTATTTATGGAACTTTGGCGACGCTGCAAACGCAACACCTGCAAATCCAAATACATCAAATTTAAAAAACCCAACACATAAATATAATACCGCATCAACCTACCCGGTTAGCCTTACTATAACCTCAAATAACAATTGCGCGGTTACCACAACTAAAACATTTATTGTAAATGGTGCTACCCCTGTTGCCAACTTTGCCGTATTGAATCCAAATACGTTATGCAGCAACAGAGAAGTTTATTTTATTAATAATTCTTCTGTCGACTTTGGGAATGCCACCAGAATTGACTGGTATTTTGACATGATCAATAATCCCACTGTAGTGGTAACAGATAACAGCCCGTATCCTGGCAAACAGTATCGCCATACCTATCCGGAGTTTCATAGCCCGGCTTCAATTGACTATACCGTACGAATGGTGGTTTACTCAGGTGCCATATGCTTTTCACCCAAGTTAGATCAGGTTATAACCTTGCGTGCAACACCCCACTTAACATTTAGTACCCAATTACCCCTTTGCCAAAATAATGCACCGGTGCAGCTATCGGTATTGGAAGACAGCGGTATACAAGGCGGGGGTATATATTTAGGCACGGGGGTAAATACTACTGGATTATTCGACCCTGCGGTTTCGGGCTCGGGAACGTTCCCCATCAAATATATTTACACAGCCAGCACTACCGGTGCTTGCGCAGATACAGTAAGCCAGAATATTGTGGTAAATCCCTATCCCCAAATAAACGCAGGTAGTGATATTACGATACTGGCTGGCG
Source organism: Mucilaginibacter sp. (assembly GCA_025352225.1). GTDB lineage: Bacteria > Bacteroidota > Bacteroidia > Sphingobacteriales > Sphingobacteriaceae > Mucilaginibacter. The sequence continues at coordinate 43,872 of JANXTT010000160.1, forward strand.
GGGCTTCGCAATTGCATGCTACTACTACAAGCAATGGCAATCTAACTTACTCCTGGTCTCCGGCCAGCGGGTTAAGCAGCACATCCATACCCAATCCAATTGCCTCACCCGCTATAAATACAACATATACGTTAACTGCAACAAATAGTAATGGGTGCAGTGCAACAAGCAAGGTTAATGTGGTTGTATTACAAGCACCCACAGTACCCAATGCCTTTACCCCTAATGGCGACAGTATTAACGATGTGTGGAAAATATTATACCTTGATACCTATTCGGGTTGTACAATTGAAGTATTTAATCGCTCAGGTAAAAAGGTATTTTCGTCAATAGGATATCCCATTCCGTGGGATGGGAGGTTCAATGGCGCTGATCTGCCTGTAGGCGTATACTATTATATTATTAATCCGAAACACGGGCGGAGTATGATATCAGGTTCGGTAACTATAATACGGTAATGGAGACTAGGTAAAACTATATTTTGAGTTCTGCTTGTATAATAAAAGGATAATTATTAAACTTATACTTTATATGTATAAACTTAAATTTTGCTGCATTTTATTTTTTTTGCTAGGTTTTGGTGATGGATTATATGCTCAGCAACATGCCCGCGGTATGGACGTTGATGATCAGGCGTATCAAAAGGCACCAAAAAAAGCCCGGTTAACCCGCGCGCTTGATATATTGCCATCCAAGGCTTCTATAAAGGCTTATGCCCCTTATCCAAAAAGCCAGGAACAGTTTGGTACTTGTGCAGCATGGGCCAGTGCTTACTGCGGGCGTACCATGATTGACGCTATAAAAAACAACTGGACCGACAGAGATTTTATTACCAAAAATGCGTATTCGCCCGCTTTCCTGTTTCGGCTTTTACGCCCGGATGATGGATCGTGCGTTGGTGGCTCTGTAATTGAATATGCTTTCCAGATCATGAAAACCAAAGGAAGCATCCCATTCAATAGCTTGCCGGTTTTATGTGTGCCCAGTATAGATGAAACGCAGCTAGCTACCGCGGGGGAATCAAAACTAAAGGACTACGCCCGTTTATTTGATGTTGGCGCATCCGAAAGCTTTAAGATCCAAGCGGTAAAGAAATCCCTGTCAGAAAAAAAGCCGGTTGTTATAGGCATGTTATGCCCCTCTTCTTTTGATTACGCTGTAAACTGCTGGCAGCCAACTGAGCAGCCATTAAGCTCATTAGGAGGCCATGCCATGTGTGTTATTGGCTATGACGATGAGCAATATGGTGGCGCATTTGAAATTCAAAATAGCTGGGGTTTAAACTGGGGTAATAAAGGCTATATCTGGATTAAGTATAGCGATTTTGCCCGGTTTGTAAAATATGCATACGAGTTTGTTGATTTGCCAGATGTTAAACCAGATGTGCCTGACTTGGCGGGCGCGGTTAAATTGGTGCTTTCTACTGGCGAACAAATGCCGGTTAACCTATTGGTCTCAACCCGGGGATTAAAGGTAGTTACGGCGGCGTCTACTAATCAACCGCTTACCATTTACAGAACGGCCGATTCTTATAATTCAGGCACTAATTTCAGAATTTATATCTCCAATAATCAACCGGCGTATGTATACGCCATCAGTTCTGACCTGAGCAACCAGGTAACCAAAATATTCCCTTACGACGACAATACCAGCGCGGCCCTTACTTATAAAAAAAACGATGTAGCCTTGCCTGACGAAGATCACTATGTGCAGTTTGATAACCAAAGCGGGAAAGATTTTTTATGTGTATTATATAGCCGGAACGAGTTAAATATTAACGACCTGATTACAGCGATAGGTACTAAAGCCGGGACATTTAACCAACGGATATACAGTGTTTTAACCGATAAGATAACCGACCCTGCAAACATTACATTTAGTAGTGATAACATATCCTTTAAAGGAAAGACCAACGGAAAAGATATAGTGGCACTAATGGTTGAAATGGATCATAAATAAAGATATGAACACAATTTACAAAATGCTTATTGTAATATTTGTATGCCTGCATGCTGTAGGCTTAAATGCGCAAAACTTACTATATTACAACAACTTTACTGTAGCGCAAGCGGGATGGAGGGATTTTGAGGATGATTTGAGCAAATCCAGAATTTCTGGCAGCCAATATATTCTTACCCATAAACAGCATTCATCATCTGTAATGTCAAGTATTATCCCGGTTGATTATAGCCGCAATTTTGCCATTGAAACTACGGTTACACACCTTGACGGCGACAATTTTCCAATAGGTATAACCTTTCAGGGACAAGATTCATTTAACCTCAATTATTTTGCAATTTCTCATACCGGGCAGTTTATTGTGGCTGCTTTTGAACAAGGCACAAGCAAAATAATTGTAAACTACACCGTTTCATCTGCTATACACCCAGGGTCGGAAGCTAATAAATTACGGGTAGAAAAATCTGACAACCAGTTTAAGTATTTTATAAATAATACAGAAGTGGCTCACACCGCAGTTTTACAACGCTATGGCGATGCTATAGGTGTTTTAGTAGGCGGCCAGCAAACAGCCGCGTTTGATTACCTCAAGGTGGCCTATACAAACCCGGTTGTTAACCATATCGAAAAAGCTGTTAAGGTAGTAAATACTGACATTACCGAAATGGCTTATCATACCGATTTTGAACACGACGACGAGAACGAATGGGTGCTACCGCCCACCGACTCGGTAAAGACAGCATTAGCTAATGGCCGTTTTACCATATCGCGCAGTGCAAAAGGTGGTTTTACAGCGTCGGTAACCGGCCTGAACACTAAAATAGACTTCCACCGCGATTATTTGATCGAAACATCTGCCATACATTATAGCGGTACATTAAATTACGGTTATGGGTTGGATTTTGATACCGATAGCATACGTCAGTACCATTTTTGGCTTGCCTCCGGGTATTATAGCATTGGTTACACACATAACGGTGTATACAACAGTATGATCCCCTGGACGGAATCAGACGCGATTAATAAAACCGCCCTGAGCGCAAACAAGTTAAGCATAATGCACAAAGGCGGGCAGCTCAGCTTTTATATCAACGATCAACTGGCCACCACGTATCCCGAAACTAAACCTACCGGCCATCGGTTCGGGCTGTCTGTTAGCGCCAATCAAAAGGTAAGCTTTAAATATTTGACCTATGGTTATCTGGATAAAGCGTCGCATATTGAAGTGCCGGGCCAGGCCGATGTTACCCCTCCGGAAATAACCGTTATTTCGCCGCAGGTTACGCGTGGCTTAAAAGTGGTTCAAAGCAGCGATGTATTACATGTGGCTGGCATAGCCAAAGATGCCAGCGGCATATTTTCGGTAGTTGTAAATGGCATACAAGCCACTGTAGATAAAAGCGGGAACTTTATTGTTGATGTACCTATGGCTCTTGGCGATAATCCGCTGATGATAGTAGCTACCGACATGAATATGAACAAGGGGACATATAAATTCAATATTGTACGTAATAATGTTCCGGTAAGCGCGCAAGCTACCATCACCCAGGCAGCATCGCATGGTAAGTTCTATGCATTGCTTATCGGCGTTCAAGATTATAAAGACCAAACTATTCAAAGTCTGGAAGGGCCTATAGGCGATGCTACTACATTATTGCAAGCATTGGCCAGCCATTACACTTTTCAATCTGAGGATATTACGCTATTGAAAAACCCCACAAGAGCTGATTTTTTCCATGCACTTGATGAGGTCTCCGGTAAAATAAAAAGCGAAGATAACCTGGTTATATTTTATGCAGGCCATGGTTTTTATGATGAGGGCCGGCACCAGGGTTATTGGTTTCCGGCTGATGCTGATCGCCAGCATAGGGATACATGGATATCAAACGCCGACCTGATAGATTACATTACCGCCATCAAATCAAAGCATACCTTACTCATTAGTGATGCATGTTTCTCTGGCAGCATATTCAAAACACGATCTATTGAAATGGCGCCGAAAGATATACAGGAACTATATAAGTTACCCAGCCGCAAAGCCATGACCAGCGGAAACATGAAGGAAGTGCCTGATAAGAGTGTTTTTATGCATTATTTGGTGGAAAGGCTTAACCAAAACACAGATAAGTTTTTACCTGCTGAACAGCTTTTTTCAAGCTTTAGGGCAGCGGTTATCAATAATAGCCCCAATCAGCAAATACCCCAGTTTGGCGAAATCAGAGAATCGGGAGATGAGGGCGGCGACTTTATATTTATTAAGAAAGAGTAAGTGTGTTTTTACAGACTCTGAAATTTTAACATCAAAGCTAGTACCCCCTTCTATATCATAAAAAAACACAGCCGATATAATGGCCGTGTTTTATTCACATTATTTATTATAGAACTATCAATTTACTTTAAACTGAAAAATGCCCGAGTCGGAGGCGTTGCCATGCGTGTCTTTAGTAATTACTTTCCAGTAGTATGTGGTATTGGTAAGTATCTGTACGCCGTTTAAAAACATATCTGTAATACCGCCTTGCAACAATGGCGGTGTTGTTGTTGTGCCAAAATAAACATCATATCCGGAGATGTTGTTATCTACACTACTGCCGGTCCAGGTAAGATTTACAGTTCCAGCTCCTAAATTAATACTCTGGCCAAAAGTAGGCGCGGTTATGGTAGCCGGGAAAGGCGCATACGATAGTGTACCTTGCCCGGCGTTATAAAATTTCCATGTATCACTTTGGGTAGTGGTTGTAGTAGTGGTTGATTTTGATATCACAAACCACGAGTAGGGTGTATTGCGCAACAGCGTTACCGAGAGCTGATTGGTAGCTGAGGTTTGGCTTGTTGTTGCACCTGTTAACAGGTTTTTAATGTCGAGCTCATAGCTGTCGGTATTGGCTGTACTGTTCCAATTGAAAACAATTGTACTCTGGGTATTTGATACGATGGTTCCGCTGGTGCAGGCAGCATTTTGTGCAGGGAATATTAAGCCCGCTTTCGCCGGCGATGGTGGTTGTGGTGTTGGTGTATCCTTTTTTCCACCGCATCCAGTTACGATCAGTATTAGCACCGGCAATATCAGCAGTTTTATTATTTGTGTTCTCATTTTGTGTTTCTTAAATTCTGTCCTAATACTGTTTATTTCTTTATTATTTTAAAGGCCGTCTCTTTATTATCCGCCGTTAAATTCAGCATATATACACCGGGTACTAATCCCGATAGGTTAATCTCTACCACTCCAGACGCATTAGCGTAATTGCCCGAATAAACCAAGCGGCTATACAAATCGTAAACATGGATGGTTGCAACCTTTATATTATCTTTCCCCAGGTTCACCTTTATAGTCGTTTCAAATGGGTTTGGATAAACCAGCTTATCATCAGAAATTACAATGTTTTCTGTAAATTCTCCCTGGCATAGTTTATCGGTACTAACCGAAATAGTGTTGCTTCCTTTGTTCAAAGTTAAGGTTAACTGGCCGGAGGTAGTTGTAATCGCCTTGCCGTTTAAACTTACATTATAAGCGTTTGATCCGCTCATTGATAATACTACCTGGTTAGTGCCTTTAATAGTTGCTGTATAAACAGACAGGTCTTTGGGCTCGGTTATTACTGCAATAAAGCATTGCTGGTAGGTGGGCTGCCCGGTTACGGTTAAACATACGTTATAAGTTCCGGCTGCCAGGTTATTAATTCGCACCGAATCTGTAAAAGTATAAGGTGTATTTAAACCCGTGGCGGTTATTGTTGCGGTATAGTTTAAATGTTGGGCGGCGGTTATATTTATTGATCCGTTGCTGGTGCCTTTACAGGTAGCGCTCAAATCGCTAACTTTAAAATTGTTTGTTGGCAGGCCAAACATCACACTCATAACAGTAGCCGCCGATGTCTGTTGAAGGCCGTTAAGGCTGATACTTACCGTATACGACCCCGCTAAAGTAGCCGTATAGCTAGCATTGGTTGCTCCGCTTATATTTACACCATCTTTAATCCATTGATAAGTATAACCAGTGCCCGGCATGGCTGTTAGCATAATGCTACCGCCCGAAGGAATACTTTTACTGCCGGTGCTTATGGTTGGTACGGGTACATAGTTAAACCCCGCCAGCGTACCTGTTCCTAACGGTGTAGTTACACCTACATTTCCGTTACCACCCGCTCCAACTACAGCCGTTATACTTGTTGGCGAAACTAACGTAAAAGAAGTGGCAGCAACTCCGCCAAAACTAACGGCGGTTGTACCAGTAAAGTCAGTACCTGTAATGGTAACTGTTGTGCCGGCTATTGCTGTGGTAGGGCTTACTGAAGTAACCGCAGGTGCCGATGGGTTAGTAACGGATGTGCCATTTTGAGAGACAGAGACAGTTTTTGTTATGTTGCCTCCAATAAGTGTAAGTGTTGCTGTACGCGCAGCCGAACCTGTATTTGCCGTTGCAGCAACAGTAAACGAACCATTACCGTTTCCACCTGTGGCAGATAAGGTGAGCCAGGTTTGATCGGCAGTTACCGTCCAGGTTTGATTAGCGGTTACTGTTAACAATTGCGAAGAAGCACCAGACGAGTAATTAAGGCTACCCGGCGAAACAAGCAGAGAGGCTACTGTTGAGCCATACGCAATGCCCCGGCCCGCAGTACTAAGGTAAACCCGGCCATAAATATTTTTATCGCCCATTACAAATTGGCCATTAGCAGGGCCGCCATACTGGTGCGCGTCGTCATTTACACGAACCCAGGTTACCCCTTTATCTGTTGAACGATGTAAGCCTGTTACACCGCCCACTGTTCCCCAAATAAAAATAGTTTCGTAACCGCCTACAGTAAGGGCCTTGCCCATGCCCACGGCACTACAAGTGGTTACCCCGTTTATTTTTTGAAATGGAGTAGCACCGCCATCTTCGGTGTATGCTAGGCCCCCGTTATATAAGGCAACCCATACAGTACCTTCTCTGCCAGGGATAGTCCTTATTATTCGTGAACCATAACTATTTGTACTATTAGCAGCGGCATTAAATGATACACCTCCATCGGTACTCACCATTAAACTGCCATCATTATTATTATAGGCATAAAATTTGTTTGAATTTGAGCCATCGGCAACTGGCCGGGCGTTATTGATATTAAGCCCGGTTACGGTAGTCCAGGTTGAGCCATTGTCGGTTGAGCGGTAGGTGGTAGTAGAGTTGTCCGGGCAATGTAATAGTACACTTCCATCTGCTGATAAAGCCACCTGCCCACCTGTACCCTTTAATACGGCAACTTTTGTCCAGGTTATACCCTGGTCATTTGAATAATACATCGAGCCACCTACACGTACTAATTTATTGCTGTTGTTTACCGCATAATCTAACCCGCCGGTTGATCCCATTCGTGGGTTATGTATAGGTGCATATTGTGCCGCGTCTGTATGCCTGAAACCATCATAATCGCCAATAACAGAAAAAAACGGACCGTTTTTAATGCTTATAATATTGAGCGGAACGGTTTCTTCGAGGCCTTTAACATTAAACTTCCAAATGCCTGCACTAGCATTAATATCCTCATTTACATATAACCCATTACCCGATACTACATATACTTTATTTGTATTTGATGGATCAAACTCAACACAAGCCGCCCAATGGATAGACTGCCCCGGTACCCATGTAATGCCATTAGCATCTACACTAAAACCCCTTGCTACAACATCTGTCCAGTTTGAACCGCCGTCTGTAGAATAATAGATCTTATCGCCATAAGTAGAACCGTATTGCAAATCGTAAGTATTGGTGGTAGAGGCTACTAAACGGCTAGGGTTATTAGGGTCAACACTAATACCGCAATAAGCTTTGTTTACCCGGCTAGCTCCTGATAGTGGTGTGATATTGGTCCAGGATCCATCGGCAAGGGTGTATTTCCATATCTCCCCTGCATTACAAGGTTCGGCGGTTGTGCCATAAGGGCCGGAGCCATTTGCATAAGTGATAAATAATGATGCATTATTGCCAGATAACACGGCCCTCAGAGGCATTAAACCCGCGCCCAGATTAGGATTGATCAACGCTGAGAAGGTTGAGCCGCCATCTTCGCTTTTGTACAAGTTATTGCTGCTGCCTGTGCGGGATATTCCGGCAAATATTCGTTGCGTAGTGCCGCCAGAAGCGCTTGATTTATCCAGTACAACAAAACTTATTCCGTTGCCATTAGCCGTAGTAGTTACATTAAGCGAAGAAACATTGCTCCAGGTAGAGCCCGAGTTTGTACTTTTAAATAAACCATTTGACTGGGTTCCGCAATATAAAACAGAACTGTTGTTTGGGTCAACCTGCAGCTTTTCGCCGGTACCCCGCCCAAGCGCGTTCCCGTTGATCTTAAATTGAGAAGTAACATCGGTAACTGTAAATGTAGCACCGTAATCGGCAGATCGCATAATATAACTTTTACCGCCATTAAAATAAGAGATACCTGCCGCGATATAAACAATACTAGGCGATAGCGGATCGGTGGCCAAAGATTGTACGCCTAAATACCCTTGAGTGTTTTCGCTGGCAAAATCTACTAATGGTATCCATTTGCTATTTGCTATGTCCCATCGATAGGCTCCGCCCACATCGGTGCGCGCATACATCAGCCCGGGCTGGGTTTTACTGGTAATAATACCCGATACAAAGCCGCCACCCCCAATGGCCACATTGCCCCAGCTATAAGGCTCTGTTGTTTGCGCCTTAGCAACATTGGTACAAAACAGATAATACATACATACCTGTAAAATTATTATAGCTCTACAGTTTACTGATAAAAGTTTTCTCATAATATTTAATAGCTTGTATCTTGGTTTTAACATCCCATTAATTGCATAGCAGTTTTATGCAGCGGTGTAATAATAGCTGTTGCATAAAAGTTTATACTATTACGGGCTTGTAAAAGTTTCTTTTCTACAAATTTAGCTTTAAATAAAGGGAGATATGTGCAATTATAGGGTAACAAATGTTAACATTTTACCCCATAATTCTCGTTTTTATAAAAAGTAACGACTAAAAACAGATGTTTATTAAATTGTTAAATGTAATGGTTATTTGGCCTGAACTTAATTCGAAGTTTATTAAAAGGCATTTCAATAAAATAAAAACTAAAAAGGGATAAAATAGCAGTAAGTAATGTTGCTGCTAAAAAATACAGAAATAGATGCCCGCTTGTTTTAATAAAAACTAATGAAGTTAGGGCTATCATATGCATTAAATAGATAGAGTAACTAAGTTTGCCAATAAATACGATTATGCGGTTACAAAGGATAGTTTTTACCCTTGCATAAGGCTCCATATTAATAATAGCCGGCACTATAATAAATAAAGCGATGCCTTGAAGCGAATAACGGATACTATTTCTAAAGGTAGCGTTTCTAAATAACAGGCAGCTCACAAGCACCATTAATGCGGTAGTAAATATAAGTTTGTTTGATAAGATGGCTTGATAAGTTTTGGTTCCATATACTTTAAAAACAAGGCTTGATAAGCATCCATATAAAATAGAGTCGAACCGGGTATGGGTCAAAACGTAGCAATACCGTTCTGTCATATCTGTAGAATACGCATATTTATACAATCCCCAAAAACGAAAAATGAGCGGGATGAAAATTAAAATGACTAAAATAACAATCATTTTTTTTGGGGTTTTAAACAACACTAGAAAAATAAGAGGAAACAGCAGGTAAAAATGCTCTTCAACAGCCAGCGACCATAAAATTCTGTAAATGCTGGAGTTATTACCCGAACCGTAAAAAAAGTAATAGTTCTCATAAAAAAACAAACATGCAAATCCTTCGTGAATGTTAATGGGTTTATGGATGTATATATTATACGAATAAAACAACCCGATCATTAAAAGCAAGGCCGGGTAAAGCCGCAAAAACCTACGGATATAAAAAAGGTTTAAATTAAGCTTACCCGTATGTTGATACTCGTCAATCAACAAATTAGTTATAATATAACCGCTTATAAAAAAGAAAATAGTTACACCCAAACCACCTGGTATTATTTTTTCGAACCCCATATGGGCAATAAATACCAGAATAATTGATAGCCCTCTTAATCCATCTAAAGCTGGTATGTATTTGGAAGATGATTTGATCACTTAATATATTGCTCCTCGTATTTTTACCTTTAAGTTACAAAAAGAACAAATTACTTGGCAATAATTATGCCGGATAACCAAAATAACACATGGGTATTTGTGGGTATTTTTAATTAGTATCAAGCCTTTTTTCAAAGTCTAGCTACGTGATCAAAAACGGGACATGGGTATTTGTGGGTATTTTTGTTTTATCAAATCGTTGGTATCGGTTATCAATGATGTTTTCCAAGTTGCGCTACTTAATACTCAATATATAATCAAGTTGCTGTTAGCAAACAAGATAGCGAAAATTATCGAGAAAAGGAAGGCTTTTTTTCATTAAGTATATGGTATTGACAAAGTATGTTGTACCTCATTAAGCAAAACGTAGCATCAACTTTACATCACGATTTTTATCTGTACAAACCCTTGCTTTCAATAAATTTCAAAACGGTGTCGGGTACAAAAAACTGCACGTTTTTCTTTTGAGAGATGGATGTACGGATAAACGTTGCCGAAAGCTCCATTAATGGTGTCATTGTAATACTTACAGACGGGTGTGTAGCCAGGTCGGTGTTTTCATAACCGGGACGGGGGTAAACATAAATGCGGTAATCACGCAGAATAAGCTTATAGTTTTTCCATTTATGTAACGATACCAGATTGTCCGATCCCATAATAATGGCAAACTCATGTTCGGGATATTTCTCTTTCAGATGGGTTAATGTATCAATAGTATACGAAGGTTGTGGTAATTTTAACTCCACATCGCTTACTTGTATATTATCGCTATTATCTGTGGCCAGTTTAGCCATTTCAAGCCGATCATAAGTGTTGATCAGATCGCCGTATTTTTTCAAAGGGTTTTGTGGTGATATCACCAGCCAAACTTTATCCAGGTCGGTATGGTTTGCCATGTAGTTAGCAATGATCAAATGCCCGATATGCACAGGATTAAAGGACCCAAATAATAAACCTATCTTCATTCCCCTCCTTTCCCCGTAAAGGAAAACGAATTATTTTTTTAAAAAATCAATTACTAACTGTTTTGCCTCTTTGCAAGCCGTTTCAAGATCGTAATTTTTTAGGATGATATCAAATTGCGGAGCATAATTTAGTTCTTTTTCTGCTTTTGCAAAACGTTCCTTCAATTTTTCGGGGCTATCGGTTCCTCGGCCGGTTAAGCGTTCCTTCAAAACGTCAAGAGATGGGGGCTGTACAAATATTGCCAGCGCGTGTTCTTCGTATTTTCGCTTTAAATGCAGGCCGCCTTCAACGTCTATATCAAATATCACATGTTTGCCACTATCCCAAATGCGTTGTATCTCTGAGCGGAGCGTGCCATAAAAAGTTCCGGAATATACCTCTTCAAACTCAACAAATTGTTTTTTAGCTATCCGGTGTAAAAACTCTTCGTTAGATATAAAGTAATAATCAATACCATTTCTTTCATCGCCCCGCGCCTCCCTGGTTGTTGCCGAAATAGAAAATGCCAGATCGTTAGCCAACTGCCCCAATAAATAATGTACGATAGTTGTTTTACCGGCTCCTGATGGGGCAGAAAATATGATGAGTTTCCCTTGGGTCATGTAGGTATTAAGTTATTATTTATTAAGTTATTGGTTTGTTATCGGGTTAAGTTATTGTAAAGCCTGATAACCAATCACCAGTTAACTATCTACAAAACATTCAGCAATTGTTCTTTTATCTTTTCCAACTCTTCTTTCATACCAACAACTAATTTCTGTATGTTGGCATCGTTAGCCTTTGAGCCTAATGTATTTACCTCCCTACCTATTTCCTGCGAAATAAAGCCCAGCTTTTTGCCATTGGCATCCGCGTTTTTTAAGGTTTCAACAAAATAATCGCAATGAGCCTTGAGGCGTATTTTTTCTTCTGTTATATCCAGCTTGTCAATATAATAAATCAGCTCTTGCTCAAACCGGTTTTGATCCATGTTTTCGCGGCCAACGCTTTCTGTTAAAAATTGATTTAGCCGTTCGCGGATAACAATAATGCGTTTAGGCTCTTCCACTTCAACTTTTTCAAGGTTTTGTAATATAATACCAATACGAAATTTTATATCCTGTTCCAGCACATTGCCTTCGTCAAGCCTGAATTGTTGAAAAGCCGCTATAGCTTTTTGGAAGGTTTGTTCAACAATTTTCCATTCTTCTTCTGATACGGTTTCTTCGTCGTATTTAACCACCTCGGGTAAACCCAATGCCAGTTGAAATAAATTTGTGGCGGGCTCATTAAGGTCAATACTTACAGCTTTAAGCTGTTGGAAATAATGTTTTAATAAAACAGTATCAATGCCAGCGGCTTTAACGGTTTGGTTAACTTGTTCTATGTTTATGGATAAGTTAACCTTACCCCGCTCTATTTGCTTGCTGCATTCGTTACGAAGTTGGAACTCTTTGTCTGAAAACGACTTAGGTATGCGGAGGCCCAGTTCCAAAAATTTACTGTTCAGGGATTTGATTTCGACGGTATACTTTGTGCTGCCCGAATCATAGGTAGCCAGTCCGTACCCTGTCATAGATTTTATCATGCGCAAAGATAAAAATTTATTCAGGATTAGATAAATGCCCTAAACGCCGGATATTTAACAACCTTTTAACACTTTTTAAAAAGCGAATTAGTAATTTTACTCCATTGAAATCATTTGTAAATACCCCTGTTTATTATATCAGGCAATGGCTTTTTATTTTACTTGCAAGTTGGAGCACAGCCGCCTTTGCCCAAAAAAAGGAGTTTATTTTAACGGGGGTAACTTTTAAAAAGACAATCTCCGCATCGAGGGTAGCTAATGTGCTTGTAGCTAACTTAGCCAACAACGCTATTTCAATTACTGATGATCTGGGCAGTTTCCGCATTAAATGTTCAATTGGAGATACCCTGTTATTTAAGCAAAAAGATTATACAGATTTGAAAGTAGCGATCATTAACGAAAGTGATTTAATGGTATCCTTACAACCTGTAATTAACTTATTCACGGTAAATATCCGCGATGTTAGCAAAAAGCAGGAGTTGCAGCAAATTATGAATGATTATAGTAAACAGGGCGTTTACAATAATGGAAAACCACAACTATTGTCTGTTCTTAAAAGCCCTTTAAATGGGCTGTTTGATTTTTTTGGCAGCGGGCCCAAACGCGCCCGCAGGTTTCAGCAATACTCAGCCAGGGAATTAGAACAAATGGAAGTCGACCGTCGTTTCACCAAAACACTGGTAGCACAAACTACAGGATATGAGGGCAATAAGCTGCAAAAATTTGTTGAGCAATATAAGCCGGCATACGAAGACATTAAAAAATGGAACTCCTACGATTTAATCAGCTACATTAAAAAGTCGTATAAAGATTATGAGCAAAATGGTGATAGGCCGGGACTGCAAAAATTGTATTGATTAATTTCTGTTTTTAAATACTTAAAGCCTCGCAAGCCTTTTCTGCAGCTAACTTTTCTGCATTCTTTTTATTGAACTCTTTGCCAGTACCCAAAACTTCGCCGTCAATACTAGCCTGCACAGTAAATAATTTCAGGCTTTCGCCATCCTCATTAGTGGTTAGCTCAAAAGAAATATCTTTACCATGGCGTTGGCACCATTCAATCAGCTTACTTTTAAAATTAGTTTCTGTTTGCTCCAGCTTGTGAATATCAATATGCGATTTGATAATATGGTTTATCAGGAAGCCTTTTGTAAAGTTATATCCTTTATCAAGATAAACCGCTCCTACAAGGGCCTCAAAAGCATCGCCTAATAAAGAGCCTTGCCTGGCTGAGTTTACCGCGCGGTTATCATATTCTATTAACTGCTCTAAGCCCAACTTACGCGCCAACTGATTTAAATTTACCCTGCTCACAATTTTTGAGCGGAGCTCGGTTAAAAAACCCTCATCTTCATAAGGGTAGAGTTTAAAAAGCACCTCAGCAACCACACTTCCCAGTACGGCGTCGCCTAAAAACTCCAAACGTTCATTGCTGTTTTTTACACCTTTTTTAACATTTTGGGCAACAGATTTATGCCGGAACGCTAAACGGTATAAAGACAAATTGCCCGGCACAAAGCCGAGCAAATTTTTTAATGATTTTACATATTTCCGGTGTGGTGAAAAATGCAGCTTATAGAACTGGAGTATTGGCATCCAACTAATTAATCCTGGTACTTGGTAAAAATAACTGATGCATTATGCCCGCCAAACCCAAAAGTATTACTTTGAGCCGTTCTAACTAAACGCTCCTGAGCCTTATTGAAAGTGAAATTCAACTTTGGGTCTATTTCAAGGTCGTCAGTAAAATGATTTATTGTAGGCGGTATAATGTTGTTTTTAACTGCAAGTATAGCTGCAATAGCCTCAATAGCTCCTGCGGCACCTAATAAGTGCCCCGTCATTGATTTTGTTGAGCTGATATTAAGCTTGTAAGCATCTTCGCCAAAAAGGTTAACAATTGCTTTTGTTTCGCTAATATCTCCCAGCGGAGTGGATGTTCCATGGACATTAATATAATCAATGTCGCCTGTTTTAAGGCCTGCGTCCTTAAGTGCTCCGGTCATTACTAACCTTGCACCTAAACCTTCGGGATGGGGTGCTGTGATATGATTAGCGTCCGCACTCATGCCGCCGCCAATTAATTCAGCATAAATTTTTGCTCCCCGGGCTTTCGCGTGTTCTAACTCTTCCAAAACAATACAACCCGCGCCTTCTCCAGCAACAAAACCATCCCGGTCTTTATCAAAAGGGCGCGATGCGGTTGAGGGGGAATCGTTTCGGGTTGATAAGGCGTGCATAGCGTTAAACCCGCCCATACCCGCTTCATTAATAATAGCTTCTGAGCCACCAGAGATAATAATATCACTAATGCCTAGGCGTAAATAATTAAAGGCATCTATCAGCGCGTTGGTGGATGATGCGCAGGCAGAAACTGTAGAAAAGTTAGGGCCACGTAAACCATGTTTAATTGAGATATGCCCTGGAGCAATATCTGCAATCATCTTCGGAATAAAAAACGGATTAAAGCGTGGGGTTCCGTCTCCTTTAGCAAAGTTTATCACTTCGTCCATAAAAGTTTTTAAACCACCAATGCCTGACCCCCATATTACACCAATACGATTTGTGTCTAGTTTTTTAAAATCCAAACCAGCATCAACAATGGCTTCATCACTTGCAAATAATGCATACTGCACAAAAGGATCCAGCTTTCGTGCTTCTTTTCTTCCTAAATAACCGTCGGCATCAAAATTCTTTACTTCGCAGGCAAATTTTGTTTTGAACTTCGAAGTATCAAAACTTTTGATAAAATCCGCACCACTTACCCCCTTGATCAGCGAGTCCCAATACTCAGGGACATTGTTGCCAATGGGTGTAAGTGCGCCGAGCCCGGTTACTACAACTCTTTTGAACTCCATCTAATTGTAGTAGTGGAATTTACTTAACGTTTTTTTCCAGGTAAGCAATAGCTTGACCTACCGTACCAATTGTTTCCGCCTGATCATCAGGAATAGCAACGTTAAACTCTTTTTCAAACTCCATGATTAATTCCACGGTGTCTAATGAGTCTGCGCCAAGATCGTTGGTGAAACTAGCTTCTGGTGTAACTTCACTTTCGTCAACACCTAATTTTTCTACGATAATAGCTTTTACTCTTGAAGCGATATCAGACATAGTCTTATAGTTTAATGATTAATAAATTCTGTGCAAAGAAAAATAAATTCCGTCAAATAACAAATCTAATTATTTTAGGTAAACATAACACTTTTTACCACGTTAGAGTTTTATAGTTATCATTATTATTTTTTATACCATTATAAAAAGTTCGCGTAATTCTTTTTTTGTTCAATTATGCAATAAATATTGTTGCATAAGGCTGTTTGATTTGTATTTTTATGCCATTAAAGTTATGAAATTTTGAATAAGAAAGCACTAAAATTTGAGATTGATCTTGATTTTGTGCTGATCGCTATCACCTCATCATTAAAAGATTACCGTCTTTGTTATCTTATCAACCGCGAACTTAATTTTAATTTCATAAAAGCGGATGATTTATACCTGGATCCTAATCATGGTGATAACCCTGCCTATTTTTCATTGTATAAATATAGTTGGGAAAGTAGCGAGACCGATTTTTACTTTATATCGAATAAAGGGTCGGAAGGCTATCTTATCCCCGAAATGAACAAAACGGATTATTTATTGATGATTAAAAATTATATGGACGAAGATGACCTTGAAAAAGCACTTACAGGGCTTAACGGGATACAAGAAATTATAGCCGCCGTAAAGGTTGATCCAAAAAAAATAAAATCACGAGAAAATCTGCTATTTTAGCGGCAGATTTTAAATGGTGTAATTAGTACACTATTGCATAAATGAGTCAAAGAACTTTAAAAATATTATGAAAATTTCAAACAACAGAACTAAAATTGTAGCAACCTTAGGGCCTGCATCTGTAAAAAAAGACGTTTTACTATCGCTGATCAAGGCTGGAGTTAATGTTTGCCGCCTTAATTTTTCGCATGGAAAAGCAGAAGATCATCAAGTTGCCATTGACACTATTCGGGAAATTAACGAAAAGTATAAAATAAATGTGGGCATCCTTGCCGATTTGCAAGGCCCCAAAATACGTATCGGCCTTGTTAAGGATGGGGGTATCCATTTAATTAATGGTACACGTATAAATATAACTACCAAAGAGTGCATTGGTGATGATAATCAGATTTATATTACATACGATACCTTTCCTCAGGATGTTCATGCCGGTGAAATTATTTTACTGGATGACGGTAAGCTGCAAATGAAGGTTATAGAAACCAACAGAAAAGATACCGTGATTTGCGAAGTTATGCATGGCGGAATTTTAACCTCGCGTAAGGGCGTTAACTTACCAAACACCAAAGTATCTATCCCAAGTTTAACCGAAGAGGATTTAATAAACCTTGATTTTGCTTTAAAAAATGATGTAGAGTGGATAGGGTTATCATTTGTGCGCACAGCTGAAGATATTGTTGAACTTAAACGCATCATAAGCCGCAGCGGTAAATCATCAAGGGTTATAGCCAAAATTGAAAAGCCAGAAGCCATAATGAATATTGATGCCATTATTGCCGCTACAGATGGTGTAATGGTTGCCCGTGGAGATTTGGGTGTTGAAATGCCTTTAGAGGAAGTTCCATTATTGCAAAAAATGATTGCCCGTAAATGTCGTGCAGCATCTAAGCCTGTTATTATTGCTACCCAAATGCTGGAGTCAATGATTACAACACCGCGCCCTACACGTGCAGAGGTAAATGATGTGGCCAACTCCGTACTTGATGGCGCAGACGCGGTTATGCTAAGCGGCGAAACGTCTGTAGGAGAATTTCCGTTAATAGTTATTGAAACAATGGCCAAAATAGTTCACAATGTTGAGGAGTTAGGCTATCCGTTTAATACGCCAAAAGAACCGTATGGTAATAATGCTAATCAAATTGGTGATGCCGTTTGCAGTTCGGCAGTGTATTTATCAGAACAAACCAATGCGGTTGGAATTGTATCTATGACGGTTTCCGGATATACCGCTTTTGAAATTTCAAGCCACAGGCCTAAGGCAAATACGTATATTTTTACGTCAAACCGTAATTTGCTTAATGCATTAAGTTTGGTTTGGGGGGTTAAAGCCTTTTATTATGATAAACTGGAAAGCACAGATAAAACTATTAGCGAAGTAAATAATATTTTAAAAACCGAAAGCTTAATAGAAGATGGTGATATAGTAATTAACACAGCCGCCATTCCTATTGCAAAACAAGGGAAAACCAATATGCTTAAAGTAACGGTTGTAGAGTAATACTTATAAATTTAAGTCAATATAATAAGTATTAATATATTTAAATGATCGTATTTAATTTGTTGTCATAACAATTGCATTAAGCTATAATTTATTGCAAATAAAATTTTGATAATTAAACCTATACCGTTATTTTTATAACTTAAGATTAAACACCTGTGCAACTTTGCATTTTTATGATACCAGCTTAAAAGGGTATTGATGTTTCAGGCTTTAATATTGATTTTTTTAATTGTTAATTTTTTTGGGAAAGGCCGCTTGCATTTACAAGCGGCCTCTTTGTTTTAGTTAGTGTGCATCCGCAGGTAAGCTAACACTTTTTTTAAATGGCTGTAAATATATAAGTGGAATGCTAAACAACATAATTAAACCGGCAACCCAATAGGCATCATTATAGGTCAATAATAAAGTTTGTTTAATTACCTTTCCGTCCATCGCTTTCATCGCCATAGTAGTGGCATCTAAAATACTAAACCCTTTGGCTTTAAAATTACCTATCAATAGTTGCTGCTGCTGAATAAATGCCGGATTATAGGGGTTAATATTTGAAATTAAGTTACTGCGATGCGATGCTTGCCGGATATGAATAAGCGTTGTTAACGCCGCTATGCCAAACGATCCGCCTAGTTGCCTCATCATGTTGTTTAAGCCTGTGCCCTGCCCTAATTCGGGGCCTTTAAGGTCTTGTATGGCAAGCGTGGTTAGTGGCACAAATAACAATGCCATCCCAACACCCCTGATAACAAGTGGCCAATAGAAATTACCCGGGCCTGATTCGAGCGTGGAATGACTGAGCATCGTTGTAAAAACAAAAAATAAAAACATACCACCTGTTGCCATATATTGAGCCGGAATACCGCCTTTTAAAGCTTTACCTATAAAGGGCATCATAATAATGGTACACATCCCACCGGGAAATAGTAATTCGCCGGTTTGCTGGGGAGAAAACCCTAATAAACTCTGGCAAAATATAGGGAACACAAATACTGAACCATATAAACCAAAGCCCAGAATAAATGACGTAAACATGCCAACCGCAAAACTACGGTGCCGCAAAATTTTAAAATTCACAATCGGGAATTCAAATGTCATCTCGCGCCATATAAAGAAAAACAGCCCCAATATTGCCGAAATAGTTAGCAACAGAATATATGTTTTTGAAAACCAGTCTTCGCTTTCTCCTTTTTCCAAAATAGTTTGCAAACTACCAACCGCTACAGCCAGCAGCCCAATACCCCACCAGTCAACAGGTTTGCCTTTAGCATCCTTTGGTGTTTCTTTAACAAAGGTAACGGTTAGAAATGCCGCAAGCGCGCCAACCGGAATGTTTACATAAAATATCCACGGCCACGAATGGTGCTCTGTAATATATCCGCCAATAGTAGGGCCAACGGTAGGGCCAAATACGGCTCCTAAGCCAAACAATGCCGTGGCGGTTCCTATTTCTTCACGCGGCCAGGTCTCAATCAATATAGCTTGCCCGGTTGATATTAACCCTCCGCCAGCAAGCCCCTGTAAAATACGGAATAACACCAATTCGTCTAACCCGGTAGCGTTTCCACATAAAAACGACGCTACTGTAAAAACGATAATGGAGGTTAAAAAATAATTTTTCCGGCCAAAGCGGCTGCCTAACCAACCCGACATTGGTAGCACAATAACGTTGGCAACCGCATACCCTGTAACCACCCAGGCAACATCTTCCAGGGTTGCACCAAGGTTTCCCTGGATATCCGGAAGAGAAACATTCACAATCGTGGTATCAATCAGCTCCAATAAGGCTGCTATGATAACCGTGATGGTGATGATCCATTTCCTAAAACCTGTTTCTGCCATTTTTTTAATTTTTATATATTACAGATACATTTGCGCTCATACCCGGCCTAAGCTTTTCCATAATGTCTTTGCCTGCTTTGATCTTTATTTTAACGGGTACGCGCTGAACCACTTTTACATAATTTCCGGTTGCGTTATCTGGTGGAAGCAAAGAAAACCGTGCACCTGTTGCCGGAGAAAAGTTATAAACTTCGCCTTCTATTTTTTGACCAGGTAAACCATCAACTTCTATATTTACCTTTTCGCCGGTTTTTAAGTTAACTAACTGTGTTTCTTTAAAGTTTGCCGTAATAAATAAATTACTATTGTTAACAATGGAAAACAGCGTTTGTCCGGGTTGTACCAATTGGCCCCTTTGAATGTTCTTTTTTGATACTATACCCGTTGCCGGGGATACGATATTTGTATAAGTTAATTGCAGCTTTGCATAATCAACATCGGCTTCTTTTAAACTAACACCGGTATTGGTTACGTTTAATTGATTTCTTGTTCCGCTAACCTGTTCCTGAGCGGCTTTATACTGATCTTTAGCGGCCTGATATGCTGCCATTGCCGCATCACGCGCTACCTGTGCCTGCTCAAATTGTTGTTTAGTTATTGAACCATCCTTAATTAAATTGGCATACCGATCGTAATCGCGATTAGCCTGAAGCAGCTTTATTTGAGCGGTTTCAACTTGCGCCTTCGCGCTTGATGAGTTTGCCGATGTGGTATAAATTTGTGATTGGGATACCCCTATAGAAGCCGTTGCTCCTTTTTGGGCGGCCATAGCCTGCTCCAGCTTTACTTTATAGTCGCGGTCATCTAGCTTTACCAATAGCTGTCCGCGGCTTACATGCTGGTTCTCTTCAAATAATATGCTGTCTACATAGCCCCCAACCCGAGCTACAACCGGACTAATATCACCGTCAACCTGTGCATCATCGGTATCTTCGTGGTTGCTGTAATATATATATTCCTTTACACCAAAGATAACCCCTACTAAAAGCAGCAGGCCTAAAATTACAGGCATTACCCTATTGGGTTTTTTCTTTGCTGTTATTTGTTCTTGTTCTATTTCTTGTGCCATTGTGTTTAATTTATTTGTTTAGTTTTCCGGTTGATTTTAATAGGGTATAATAGGCCAGTCCAGCGTCGGCTTTAGCAAGTTCAAGGTTAATTTGGGCCTGGTATAATAATGTTTGCGCATCTACCCTGTCTGTAACCGAGGCTATATTGCTTTGGTATTTTGATTCGAGTATCTTATTGTTTTCTCCCGCTTGCGCGATGGACGTTTGTAACAGCTTTATTTTGTTCTGGGCCATTATATAGTTTTGATAATTGCGGTTTATTTCGTTTTTTAAATGATCAATGGTAATTTGTTTGCTAATCACTGTTTCATCATGCAGTATCCTGGCTTCGGCTAACTTGTTTTTGTTGGTCCATAATGATGCAAAATTCCATGATAATGTTGCGCCTATAGTAATAGGAGCTATAAACCGACCTGTTTGCGGGATGGGGTTGCCGCTGGCATCAATATAATATACATTAGCTCCTACACCCAAATTCGGCAGTTTTTCGGCGGCTACCAATTTAATATTGGTTTCGGCAACTTTGTTTTGTAAATCAAACTGTTTTAATTCTTGCCGGGTTGTTAATGCGGTATCAATGTAGTTTGATAACGCTGCCAAATTATAACCAGGCTCGGTTATCTCCTCAATTTTCAATTCTGTATTCTCAGGAAGGCCTAGCAATATATTTAAATTATAATTGATTATTTTACGGTTACTTTCCAAATCAATGCTACTCAATTCAACATTTGATTCCTGAAGCTGAAATCTTAAAACGTCGTTTTTAGTAACCAGACCCTGGTCAAAAAACCGCTGCGCCTGTTTTAATTGCTGATTAATGGATGTAATATTTTGCGCAACAACTTTCTGGCTTTGTAAAACCTTATAAAGGTTATAATAAGCATTTATAACATCGTATACTATTTGGTCCTTGTCCCTTTCGGCATCCAAACGCGCAACCTGAGTAAGCAACTCTGTTGATTGCTGCGCGTACTTGTACCTGTAACCGCCAAAAATGGTTTCCTGCAAAGCAACAGTTGCTATATAAGCATCTGCCCTGCTCGGCAGGCGAAACGATGTAGGGCCCAATTCTAAGGTATGGGCAGGTATTTCGGCGTGATTGTAAGCATAACTTGCAGTTCCTGTTGGTAAAACACGATCTTTAACCTGGTTATACTGCGAAACCGCCCGGTCTATTTTCGCCTGCGATAGCTTGAGTGTTTTACTGCTTTCTACACCAAGTTTAATAGCTTCGTTTATCGTGATAACCCTTTCCTGGGCTTTTATTGCTTGTGTGGATAATAAGCCGAAAAATAGCAAAGCAATTCCGTTTCGATCAAATATTTTAAACATCGTTTTAAACTTATAGGTAGTAAATGGTTGATTGATGTTCTTTATCATTGTTGTTTAACTAAGTAAGATTTTAAGAGTCTTTTCATATAGATCTTTAGCCTGGGTTTCAACTGGGTTTCCATTATGGCCTCGTTAGTCACATCATACCCCAGCATTAACGACACCATATGAGGCGAATTAATAATATAGTTTTTTGTGCCGAAAATGGTGGTGATGGCTAATTCTACATCGGTATCTTCATAAAACAATCCTTTATCAACGCCCTCTTGAATTATTTTTTTAAATTCTAGCACATTGGTCATTAATATCGGGGTTAGTTTTTCGGTAAGATCGCTTCGTTTATTTAAGGAGAGCTCTCTGTTTACCAGTTTTTGGAAACAACTGTTACTCATTATCCGCTCCACATAGCTATCTATGCACCATTCTAACTTAGCCCATGCCGATTTACTGTCGTCGTTCCCAATGTTTTGGATCAAAGTTCTGAAGGATGATATTTTGCGTTCGAATACTGCGATAAACAAACCCTCTTTTGAGCCAAAATAATAATTAAGCATGGCCATATTAACACCGGCCTCGCCCGATATTGACCGGGTTGAAGCGCCATCATATCCCTGTTCGGCAAAAATTTTCTCAGCCACATCCAGTATATGATCTTTCTTATCTATTTTATCTTTATCCATTGTTTTTATAACAGCACAAAATTAATCAATCGTTTGATTAATTTGCTTGCTTCTCTGTCATTTTTTTGTAAAAGCAATATGAATTAGTTAAACAACAATTACCCTAATTAATAGTTTAATATAAAACCCATTAAAAAATTGTGAGTTTATTACAAAAAGGAAGGTTTATACTATTGGCTTAAATAGTATAATTGGATGTGTAGCTTTATAGTTACAAGCAAATTCACCTTTAAAACATATTCTAAATCCAATTTTTAATTATCTTTCACACTTAAAATCAACCAATGAAGTTTTATAAAATAGTATGGGCCATTTTGTTGTTCAATACAATTGCTTTTGGACAAACCGCGCCAAGCTCGGGCCTGGCGGATATAAAACAAAGTTTTAAAAAGCTAAATGTGCTGGGCAGTGTACTATATATAGCAGCTCATCCGGACGACGAAAACACCCGCTTACTGGCTTACCTAGCTCAGGAAAAACATTATAGAACAGGCTATTTATCATTAACCAGGGGTGATGGCGGGCAAAACCTGATCGGGAACGAACAGAGTGAATTATTGGGATTGATACGTACCCAGGAACTATTAGCCGCGAGAAAAATGGATGGTGCCGAACAATTTTTTACACGCGCGAATGATTTCGGTTTCTCAAAAGGTCCGGAAGAAACCTTGAAGATCTGGGATAAAGAAAAAGTATTGGGTGATATGGTTTGGGTTATACGCAAATTTAGGCCGGATGTTATGATCTGCCGCTTCCCTACTGACGGCCGCGGAGGGCACGGGCACCATACATCATCAGCAATATTAGCCGAGGAAGCTTTTGTAGCCGCGGCAGACCCCAGGCGTTTTCCGGAGCAATTGCAATTTGTACAAACCTGGCAGGCCAAGCGTTTACTATGGAACACCTTTAATTTTGGCGGAAATAATACAACCGCTCCCGATCAGTTCAGGATAAATATAGGGGTATACAACGCCATATTAGGAAAAGGATACGGAGAGATCGCTGCCGAGAGCCGCTCTAACCATAAGAGCCAGGGATTTGGATCGGCTAAACAGCGGGGCGAATCATTTGAATATTTTAAAACTATTTTAGGCGATGCCCCCAGTACCGATCTGTTTGATGGTATTAACACTACATGGCAAAGAGTAAACAATGCAACCATCGAAGGTAGCATTAACGCAATAGCAACAAGCTTTGACGAAAATGCGCCCCAAAGTTCAGTACCCGCACTAATAAAAGTTTTATCCCAGGTTAATAAAACGAATGATCTTTACTGGAAAGAGCAAAAAATAAAGCAACTTAAAAACTTAATTGCTGCTTGCGCAGGATTATGGTTTGAGGCCTATGCAACCGAACTTACCTATGCAGTTGGCGATAGCATTCACATCAAGTCGCAGGTAATTAACCGATATACCAACAGCGTGAAATTAAATAGTATAATTACTGAAGGTATACAACAGATTGAAAGCGCGATACCGGCCAACCAATTGCAAACATTTGATAGTAGAATTTTAGCCTCCAAAATAACCCAGCCCTATTGGCTTGAAACCCCGCATGCCATTGGTAGTTATAATATTCCGGGGCAGCTATTAGTAGGCAACCCGGAGAACCCGGATCCCCCTAAAGCCATATTTGAATTTAACATTGAAGGCGAGCCTATCCGATATGAGCGTAGTATAGTTTACAAATACGTTGACCCCGTGCAAGGCGAAGTTTATCAACCATTGGAGATCACTCCACCTGTTACTGCTGATATTGATAACAAGGTATATATTTTTAAAACCAACGAGCCACAGGCAGTATTAATTCGGTTGAGAAGTTTTAGCAAAAGCAATGGCACTATAAGTTTAAAGGCTCCTGCTGGCTGGAATATAACACCCAGACAAGTCATCTTTGCTAATAAAAACAAGGGCGAAGAATGGGACGAAACGTTTATGGTTACACCACAAACGAACCAGCCCTCCAACGATATGGCGCAGGTGGTAGTAACGGCTAATGGAAAAACCTATACCCAGGGCATACAAAGGATACGGTACGACCATATACCCGCAATTACTTTATTCCCCCCCGCTCAGGCTAAACTAATTAAACTGGATTTGAAAACCGCTGGCAAAAAAATTGGATATATTGCAGGTGCCGGTGATCTAGTTCCGGATGCCTTGCGCCAGGTAGGTTACCAGGTTATATTACTTACCGAAAACGAGATTATGAAGGGTAATTTAGCCAGCTATGATGCCATAGTTACCGGCGTGCGGGCATATAATGTAAATACCCGGTTAACAATTGAGCAACCTAAACTTTTGGAATATGTAAAAAACGGTGGAAACCTTATTGTACAATATAATAACAATAATGGTATAGTGATAAACCCCGGCCCGTATCCATTTAAAGTAACGAACCAACGGGTTACCGACGAAAATTCAAATGTTACTGTATTGGACGGTAAAAACCCTGTACTGAATTATCCTAATAAAATAACGCAAACAGATTTTGACGGCTGGGTGCAGGAACGCGGCCTTTACTTTGTAAGCAATATTGACCCCTTATATCAAACCATTTTACAAATGAACGATAAGGGCGAAGATCCAAATAATGGGTCGCTAATAGTTACTAATTATGGTAAGGGGCGTTTTGTGTATACTTCACTTGCTTTTTTTAGGCAATTGCCTGCCGGTGTACCTGGCGCATACAGGTTATTTGTTAATTTATTAAGTAAACCATTGAAATAAAAAACCGGGCACGCTTAACTACCGTATATGCTTTAAATTACTATTCATCTTTAAATATAACAATATGTTACACTCAACTCTATTATTCCTCAGCGCGCCAGATATAACTATAATACTAATAGTTGCATTAGTATTATTCGGTGGAAAAAAACTTCCTGAACTAGCCCGCGGATTAGGTTCTGGTATTAAAGAATTTAAGGACGCTACATCAGGTACAAAACCCGAAGAAAATGCGCCTAAAGCTACTACTGAGCAAAATACACCCGTTGTTGTAGCTGATCACGTTTAACAATTTGTTAAACTTTTATGGGCCCTAAGCATCAAAATTTGTTTGATGCTTAGGGTTTCTTATTACAATATCAGGTCTATTACTACTTCACCCGGTATAACTACAAAATTTATAGCACGTTATTAAACGGCATCTGCCGCTTCGGGAAAATGGATATAAAAAACAGTGCCTTTACCGGGTTCAGTTTCAAAAGAGATACTGCCACCAGCATACTCAATAGCATTTTTTACTAAAGCAAGGCCTAATCCGGTACCAGAGCTTTTGGTAGTAAAATTAGGTACAAATATCCTTTCGCGTAAAGCTTCAGGTATTCCATCCCCATTATCCTTAATCTTGATCCACAAATCTTTCCCATTAATGTTGGGTATAATTTCAACCAAACCTTTTCGTTCAGGGGGCATGGCCTCAATTGCATTTTTTAGTAAATTATTAAAACTCCGCAAAAGCTGGTCCTTATCAGCTAAAACAAAAAATGGCGTATTCGAAACATGGTATATAATTTCAAAATTATCTGTTTCCTTAAAAATAGTAGTTGCCTGAGAGATCACATCAAAGATGTTAAACCGCTCTAATTGGGTTTCGGGCATCTTGGCAAAGTTTGAAAACTCAGAAGCTATGCGTGACAGGCTATCTATTTGTTCCACAAATGATTTGGTAAATCGTTCAAATTTCTGATCAAATTTAGGGTCCTTATCCTTCCATGATTTTTCGAGTAATTGCAAGCCTAATTTTAGTGGGGTTAATGGGTTTTTTATTTCATGGGCAACCTGTTTCGCCATTTCGCGCCATGCATTCTCCCGCTCAGATTTGGCTAGCTTTTGCGCACTGTTTTCGAGTGCCGCAATCATGTTATTATACTCTTTTATTAACGATCCTATTTCATCATTATGTTCCCAGTGTATGGGCTCATTTTTGCGGCCATATATTGTTTTACTTAAGCTTTGTTGGATGAGCGTTAATGGGGTTGTTATTTGTCGGGCAATAACTATAGCAAACAAACCAATAGCAATAAATACCAACGCATATACATTAATCATTGTATTTAAAAACGATCCGATGCGTTCCCGATATTCAGTTTCGGTAGAGAAGTAAGGCACCTGTAAAAAGCCAATTACATTGTTTTTTGAATTTCTAACCGGAGCGTAAGCCGCTTTATAATTTAAGCCCCCAATAACCTCCTCGTTAATATAGCCAGATTTTTGGAGTTTATTTAAATAAATAAACGCCTGCGCATTCATCCGGCGGGCAATTAAATTGGTACCGTATAATTTGGGTTGTGTAGTTAATAGCAAAACGCCATCTTTATCATATAATGTTAAATCTGATGAATAAGTATCTGCAAATGAATTAAAGGCATATTGTGTGTCTTCGTTCGGGGCGATGATTATTTTATCAAAAAAAACTTTTTCGAACGCAACCGCTATCCGCGAAATTTTATCGTGAATTAAATCATCCTGCTGAGTTTGATATTGCCTGCTTACCGATAAAAACGTGAGTATCCCAATTATCAATAATGTAATTACAACCGCGAATACCATGGATACCTGTATACGGGTTTTATAAAGTACTTTGTCAAAATTTGCCCAAAAATTCCATTTAATAGTTTTTAGCTTATTGCGTTTTTTATAGTTTTCCAATAACGCCTTTATGCCTATTACTAATAAGGTAAATAACAAAAACACCAAAAAGAAAAATGTAAGTGAGGTAACTATATTATATGCTTTATTATCTTCCTTACTTACAACGATAATTTTTTGTTCGGTTGGCTGATAAATAAGATGGCTGTATTCGGGTTTGACGCCCGTAGTTTTATATACATATTGTTTAAGTTTACCTGCAAACTCAAAATTAGCTAAGCTATAAGTATATTTTCCACTTTGATTGAGCAATTTACCATCACTATAAAACGCATATGAATAGGGTTTAAACTCATCACTGCTTTTTGTTTTACCCTCAATTAATAATTCAGGAAAAGGTTCCGCGTTTTTAAGTGGTTTAGATTTAAGCTCAATTATAAGTGTCCCTAATTGTTCGTTATGCTTATTTATAGGGATTATAGCAAAATAGCTTTGGAAGCCAAAAGCACTGTTAACTTTATAAAAATAATGCGTAGTATTAACTTTAAAAGCACTGTATAATACCAGATCTTTATAGTCGTTTAAAGCAAACTCATTATTACCCGATAGTGATTCGTTTTTTGTATTATAGGCGTAGGTTTTAAAATCATACTTAGACAAGTATCCATCAAAATATAGTTTTTGAAACCTGTTTTTAAGATAGTTGTGGTTACGAGCGGCGTCAGCAAAATAGGTTAATACAACAGGGTCATTAGTGATCTGTTCTTCAAATTGTTTAAATAAATATTCTGCTGTAAGATCATTGGCAAGTTCAAGCTTTTGAACCAGTAGTTTACGTGTTTCCTTTTCTTTTTTTGATTGGAATGAGTATAATTTGACAGATGAAATGGAGGCACAGATGATAATAATACCGATATACATTAAAGGAGTAAACCGTCCTTTGTCATAAATAACACCAAACCCTCTTATAATAATTAGTAAAGACCATAAAATAAAAAAACCGGAGAAGCCGCTTACATAAGCTTCAATAATGGTTATCAATACAATTACCGCGGCAAAGATCCATAGTTTAGTAACATGGCCGATATTAAGTTTTAAACTAACAACTAAAATAGTTTCGCCAAATAAAATAAAAATTAAAAAGCCAAAGCATAAGCCAATAACCCCAACTATGCTTAAATTGGTTAAATTAAGTACATTATTAACATCAAAATTTATTTTAGAGTTGAGCACCAAACTCGAAAACAAGTTTAATAGAACAACAGAAAGCGTTATTAAAAGAGCCAAACAACTTATATAAATTAAATAGCTCCAAAATGTGTTTTTTGTAAGTTTAATAATTCGGCGGCGCCTGTTATAAACAAATAGGGTAAACCAGGTTATAAGAAGCAGATTAATAATAAAATCTCCCAATGATGGGAACACAGCATTTGACGCGTAATAAGAAGGGTCAAAAAGATCTATTTCTGCATAAATATCAGGCCAGTGAAAATAAAGGTTTATAAAACGTATAAGTACAATAAAGCTGGCTACAATAGCGAAAGAAACAAATATATTACTCTTTTTCGATACATAATCAGCCGCGGTGTTAACCAGTGCACAAAGCAATAACATACCGCTAAGCCATAATAAAATTTGCACATAAGCAAATACGTGGTTTAAATCATTCGCGTTTAATTTTACCGAAAACAGGTAGGCGTTGGTGTAACTATGAACCGCATAGATATTATGCTCCGTAAAATCCGCGATGTCAATATTATCATCCTGTAAAAGGTCGGGCGAAAACGTATTTTGCAGATATTGATTTTGATAGCTATAATTATTTTTTATCGGTATAAAAAATATAACGGAAAAATCGCCTTCGGTTTTTTTTATAGCTTCATAATATCCATTAGGTTCCTTTAAAAAAGAACTCCCATCTTTCAAAAAAAGCGCATCATTGGGTAATATACGTATACTGTTCCAATAAGTTAGCTGGTTGTTACGATAGGTGGCCAGATAGATATTGTCGTTTTTAACAAGGTTGATAAGCTCAAGTCCGTATTGCTCATTATTATCAATATGTTTTAGCTTAATAAAATTGGTTTTACTATCAATAAAGGTATGAATCAGCTCTTCTTTTTGGTGCAGATGATTTTCGAGTGTATAGGTACTGCTTTCCAGATTATTTCGTGAGCTGTAGGTTTGCTTAGAAATAATAGCCGTTAAAAAAAGGCTTAAACAAATAAGTGCGAGTAACCAGCGTATTTTAGCAGCAGTATTCAAGTTATATATTTTATTGAAATAAAATTAATATAATAAAAGTAATACGGCCAAAGGAACGTATAGATCAGGTTAACAACAAGGTGGCACTTTCTGTTTTTACAGAACGGTCTACTTTTTTTACTAAGCCCTGCAAAACATTACCAGGGCCAACCTCTGTAAACGAGGTCGCTCCATCTTGTAGCATGCGCTGCATTGTTTGTGTCCAACGAACAGGGCCTGTTAATTGCGAAATTAAGTTAGCTTTTATGTTTTCAGCATCGGTATAAGGTTTGGCATCTATATTTTGATAAACCGGGCAAACCGGGCTTTTTATTGCAGTAGCTAAAATTGCCGCTTCCAATTCAACTTTAGCCAGTTCCATTAATGGCGAATGAAACGCCCCACCAACATTTAGTTTTAAAGCCCTTTTCGCACCTGCGGCTGTAAGCAATTCGCAGGCCTGATCAATACCTGCAATAGTGCCCGATATAACCAATTGCCCGGGGCAATTATAATTAGCCGGAACCACAACATGGCTTATCCGTTGGCAAATATCCTCCACCGTAAAATCATCCAGGCCCAATATAGCAGCCATTGTTGAGGGTTGTACCTCACAGGCCTTTTGCATGGCGTTGGCACGGGCGGCCACTAATCTCAAACCGTCCTCGAATGATAGCGCGCCGGCAGCCACCAAAGCCGAAAACTCACCTAAAGAATGGCCCGCAACCATTTCGGGTTTAAAATCATCACCTAGCGTTTTTGCTAATATAACCGAATGTAAAAATATGGCCGGTTGTGTAACGTTAGTTTGTTTTAAATCCTCAACCGTGCCGTTAAACATAATGTCGGTAATGCGGAATCCCAAAATATTATTTGCTGTTTCAAAAAGCTCGCGGGCGTAATCTGATTGCTCGTAAATATCTTTGCCCATGCCCGCAAACTGAGCACCCTGTCCTGGAAAAATGTATGCCTTCAAGTTGTTAGTATTATTATGGTTACTGGTTGATATGTGTAATCTCTGTTTCAGATTAACTTAGTTTTGATGATATTAATTGTAAAAACTCTGTCCTTGTTTTTTCTTTCAAAAACTCCCCTGTAAAGGCAGACGTTGTGGTAACAGAGTTTTGTTTTTGAACCCCCCGCATGCACATACATAAATGCCGGCATTCCATAACTACGGCAACCCCAATGGGCTGTAGCGTGTCGTGTATGCAATCCCTAATTTGGTTAGTTAACCGCTCTTGTACCTGCAACCGGCGCGCGTAAGCGTCAACAACGCGCGGTATCTTACTTAAGCCTACTACGTGCCCGTTTGGGATATATGCAATATGAGCCTTCCCAAAAAACGGCAGCATATGATGCTCGCACATCGAATAGATCTCAATATCTTTAACAACAACCATTTGGCTGTAATCTTCTTTAAACTTAGCCGATTCTAGTATGGCATGCGGGTTCAGGTCGTACCCATGTGTAAGGAAAAGCAATGCCTTAGCCACACGTTCGGGTGTTTTAACTAACCCTTCCCGATTAGGGTCTTCGCCTAATTGAACTAAAATATCTTTATAATGCGTTGATATGCTTTCAATAAAGGCGGGGTTATAACGGTCTATTTTAATATATCCGTCAATTCCTTCCTCATCATCATGATTATAATTTTCGTTATTCATATCAGTTTAGCCTCCAAAGTATTCGGCAGAATTATTTTCGGTTTCGTAAAGTTTTACAGAGTGCAGAAAAACACCTTCGTAGGCTTCAATCGGTGTTTTTAACTGGTTAAATATTTCAATACAAAGCAACTCGGTTGATGCCATTTTACCTTTCATAAAATCAACGTCAAGGTTAATGTTTTTATGATCGAGTTTTTCAATAACATGTTCATTAATAATAACTTTGAGTTCTTTTAAGTCCATTAAATAACCTGTAGCGTGGGTGATTTCGCCTTTTACTGTTACAAACAGGTTGTAATTATGCCCATGCCAGTTTGGGTTGGCGCACTTACCAAACACCTCTGCATTTTTTTCAGGGCTCCATTCTTCGCGGTACATACGGTGTGCCGCGTTAAAATGTTCTTTCCGTGTAATAAAAATCATCATAGCAATTGTTGATGCAAATATATAAAACAAAAACGCGGTAATAGTTTTATCTTAGTGATCAAATAAGACATGCAAATTTTAATTGTTGCCGCTACGCAGGCAGAAATCCAACCGTTATTAAACTACTTTAACGAAAAAAAGCCGTTTGACGTGTTAATTACCGGAGTTGGTATGGTTGCCACTGCCTACGCATTGGGAAATAAAACAAGTATCAGTAAATATGACCTGACCATTAACCTTGGAATAGCAGGTAGTTTTGACAAAAATATTGCATTAGGCGAGGTTGTTAATATTCAGAAAGATTGTTTATCAGAGCTTGGCGCCGAAGATGGGGATTATTTTATTGACATCCAATCCCTTGGTTTTGGCGAAAGTATTTATGAAAACGATGCTGATATTAATTATTTTTCCAACCGTTTTAACCTAAAAAAGGTTAGCGCTATTACTGTAAATACGGTTCATGGTAATGAGGGCTCTATTTTAAAAATCAGCCAACAATTACATCCTCAATTAGAAAGCATGGAAGGTGCAGCGTTTTTTTACGCCTGCCAGCACGCCGGTATTATGGGATTACAAATCAGGGCGGTGTCAAATTACATTGAAAAACGTAACCGGGATAACTGGAACATAGCGTTAGCCATAAAAAATCTGAATAACTTTGCCATACAATTTATTGAGGATATAACTCAATAGTAATATATACCTTATGAAACTATCCCTGGGATTTTCTCCTTGCCCTAATGATACTTTTATTTTTGACGCGCTAATTCACCATAAAATTGATACTGAGGGCTTAGAGTTTGAAGTATTGTTTGACGATGTGGAAACACTAAATCAGAAAGCTTTTAAAGGAACGCTTGATATTACAAAACTAAGTTATCATGCATTTGCCTATGTAACCAACAAATATGTACTATTAGATGCGGGAAGTGCCCTGGGTTTTGGAGTTGGGCCATTGTTGATCACCAAACAAGTTGATAGCTCAAACCAGCTTTTAAATATCTCAAATCTTAAAATTGGTATGCCTGGTAAATATACTACAGCCAATTTTTTATTGGGCCTGGCTTACCCAGAAGCTAATAACAAAGTAGAAATGCTATTTTCGGAAATAGAGGGTGCCCTGCTTAACGATAAAATCGACCTTGGATTGATCATCCACGAAAATCGTTTTACTTACCAGGATAAAGGCTTATATAAAATTATCGACCTGGGCGAATACTGGGAGCAGCTAACCGGTTGCGCCATACCTTTAGGGGGCATTGTAGTTAAACGCAGTTTACCTCTGGATATTCAATTAAAAATTAACCGGATTTTAAAACGGTCCGTGCAATACGCTTTTGCCAATCCAAAATCAGGGTTAGATTTTATACGTGAGCATTCGCAAGAAATGAGCGAGGATGTGATGTATAAACATATTGAATTATATGTAAATAAATATTCGGTAGAGTTGGGCGCAGGTGGTAGAAATGCGATACAACTGCTATTCGATAAAGCAATTGAAAAAAACATTATCCCAGCGATCAAAAATTCTATTTTTTTGACCTAGTCTTTATAGAGCGCCCTATTTGCACCGCTCGTGAATTAATCTATAATTAACGCGATCTTCTTTAGGCTATAATAATAGTCGCAATAGGATAAATTACAAGTCTATTCCTCGGTTATGATTGTTTTTTTACTTAACAGCGAATATTTTAAGTATTTTTCCGAAAATATTAAAGATGAAAATAATTTTTACACTCATTTTGCTGTTGATTAATTTTGTTTCCCTTGCTCAAAATCCAACATCTGCATTTGGAAAAGTTGATATGGCCGATCTTCAACTAAAAGAATGTGATTTTGAAAAGGATGCAAATGCTATGGTGCTTTTTGATAAAGGGGATGTATACTTTGATCAGGATTTTACCATTATAATGGAACGCCATAAACGCATAAAGATATTTAATGACAAAGGCAAAGATGCTGCTAATATTCGTATCCCTTACTATGGCGGTAACAGGGCGGAGTATATAACGGATATACAGGTTGAAACTATTAATGATAACAATGGTAAACCCGAAATAACAAAACTCGAGCGGAAACTTATTTATACAGAAACTATTGATAAATTTAGGAACGCTATTGTTTTTGCATTTCCTAATGTAAAAGCAGGTTCGATAATTGAATATAAGTATCGCTATCAAAACCTGGCCACATTGCATTTGCCTGATTGGTATTTTCAAAGTTATATCCCGGTTAAGTACAGTGAAATAGCTACCGAGATTCCTGAGGAGCTTTATTACCGAAATCAAACACGGGTTCACCAGCAATATATTAAAAACACGTCTGAGTCGTTATCAAGAACATTAGGTGGAGGTGCTACTGCCAGACCAACAAATTTCGAAAAACAAATACATGCCCTAAATAATATACCATCATTACAAGATGAGCCTTATATGAGTTCTCGTAATGATAATTTGCAAAGCATTTTGTTTCACTTAACTACAATTAAACCAATTGGTGGGTTTGTTAGAAGTGTGGATACCTGGGCAAAAATTGGTGGTATTGTAATTGATGATGAAGATTTTGGCGGGCAGTTAAAGAGGAAATTAAAAGGCGAAGAGGCGATTATTGAAAAGGCTAAAACTTTAAAAAGCGATGATGAAAAAATAGCCTATGTTTTTAACGAAGTTAAAAATCGCATGAAATGGAACGATGATGACGAATGGTATACTAATGATGGAACTGTTAAAGCCTGGGAAAAACAAAGCGGGAGTTCAGCAGAAATTAACCTTGCATTATTTCATTTATTAAAGCAAATAGGGCTAAATGCCTATCCAATGATATTGAGCACACGAGATCACGGAAAAGTGAATTATGCTTATCCTTTTTTATATCAATTTAACAGAGCCGTAGCCTATATTCCTGTTGATAGCGCGAAATATTACATATTAGATGCCACAAACAAATACAATGTGTATAACGAAACGCCATCAGAGTTATTAAACTCATATGGGTTATTTATTGACAAAGGTAAAAAAATATATAATTTGTTATTTATAGAGAAAAAAGAACCTGCCCGGCAAGTTATTATGGTAAATGCTGAGATAAAACCGGATAGTAAAATGATTGGAACTGCCGTAATAAATAACACAAGTTACTATAAAATACAAAATGTAAAACTATATAAAAAGGACGGTGAAGAAAAATATAAAAACCACTTGAAAGATGATGACAATAACATCACTATATCATCATTAAAAATGGAAAACATGGACGTGGATAGTTTGCCGCTTACGCAAAAATTAGATTTTCAACTCACATTAACAGGTTCCGATGGGGGGTACATTTATTTTAGTCCTAATCTATTTACATCACTGCGTAGTAATCCTCTGTTAAATGAAACCCGTGCTACAGACATTGATTTTAGCTACCGCTCAAATTATTCTATCAATGGGGCTTTTAAAATTCCGCTTGGATTTAAAACCGAAGCTTTACCTAAAAGCATTACATTAATGATGCCGGATAAAAGCATTAGTTTTAAACGTTTAGTTGGAGAAGAAGACGGGGTTATTCATGTGAGCTATATGATTAAGTATAATAAGGTTATCTATTTCAAAGAAGATTACCCCCAGTTGCATGAATTCTATAAAAAAATGCACGAGATGTTGAATGAACAAATTGTACTGAAAAAAGCGTAACGGGAAATGCATAAACGAACACTTTTCGTCGTCATACTATTGTATATTTTGCCGAGTATATTTTTAAATAAGGTATACAGCCAAAGTGAAGATATCCCCGCTGATCTTTATAAGGCTGGCACGATACCCGATTCGTTAAAGAAAGACGCCAATGCGGTAGTGCGTTACAGCTATACTGATATTACAATTAAAGCCCCAGGCAGAGCTAACATAAAAAAACATAACATAATAACTATATTAAATGAAAAAGCAGAAGGAGAGGCTGTTATGGTACTGGGTTATGATAAAAAATTTACCAGTATAAATAATGCAGAATTGCTTGTATATGATGCTGACGGTAAACTATTAAAAAAGTATCGCAAAGGTGATATGTATGATAGGGCAGCTATAGATGGCATATCTATTTTAACCGACGACCGCATATTAGCTATGCAGCATACTATTGCCAAATATCCAATAACTATTGAGGAAATAACAGAACAAACCAAAAACAGTTATTTAGGCCTTGACGAATGGAATATTCAGCGATCTGAAATAGCAATTCAAAATTCGAGTTATCATGTTTTAGTTAAGCCCGAAGTGGGTTTTAGATATAAAAACAAAAATACTTTGATCGCCCCTTTAAGATCTTCTCAGAATGGGTTAGATTCATACAGATGGGAAGTAAAAAATGTGAAAGCTATAAAATTAGAGGATGACGCTATATCGTGGAAGGTTTTTCCAAAAATCTTATTTGGTACTAATTCTTTTGAATTTGGTGGAATACCAGGAGATATTAGCTCATGGAAAAATTATGGTATATGGCAACAGAATCTAAACGCTGATGTTTGTTCGCTATCTCCACAAAGATCAGATGAGATAAGAGCGATGGTTGCTGATCTGAAAACAGATAAACAAAAGGTTGAATATTTATATAATTACCTACAACATAACATGCGCTATGTGAGCGTACAATTAGGTATTGGTGGCTTAAAGCCGTTCCCAGCAACATTTGTGGATCAGAAAAAATATGGCGACTGTAAAGCATTATCAAATTATATGACAGCATTGCTTAAAGCAGTTAATATTCCGGCGTATTTTTCTATTGTAAAAGCTGGGGCTAATGAACAACCTGCAGATACCGATTTTCCAAGCGACCCCTTTAATCATATCATCGTTTGTGTTCCACTCAAAGGTGATACTACCTGGTTGGAATGTACAAGCACTACCCAATCATTTGGAAAGCTGGGCACATTTACTGAAAACAGGAATGCGCTATTAATAACAGAGGACGGGGGCAAGCTTGTAAACACCCCTAAAAGCACAATGGTCGATAATCAATTTAATAGTGAAGCTCATTTAATATTAGCTCCTGATGGCAGCGCAAAGGCCTACCTGAAGATACTATCAACTGGGGAGTACAGAAATCTTTACATCGGAATGTCTGAACAAAAAACAGATGTGCAAAAGGAGTATCTTATCCGGTATTTAAATATAAAGCAGCCAACCATTTTTGAACTTAAACCAGCCGACGATAAAGATGGTGTTAAAGAGGTTGACGTGGATATGGAATATGATAAATTTTGCGATATTAATACAGGAGACAAGCTATTTTATCATCCAAGGGTATTTGATCTTTGGAGATTAACATTGCCGCCATTAGAAAAACGCAAATCCGACTACTATTTTGAGCACCCAATGCAAAAAAGTTGTGTTACCACTATTGACCTGCCGCAAGGTTTTGAGGTAGAGTCTATGCCTGCAAATGCTAGTCTCAAGTTCACTTATGGCAATTATGATATTAACTATGTTTACGATACAACAAAAAATCAGATCATAAGTACAGCTAAGTTTAACCTAACCGATTATGTTATACCGGCCGCAAAATACAACGAAATGCAGCAGTATATGGATAACATTGCCAAAACTCAAAATAAAAAACTAATAATACGCAAGAAGGCCTAATTTTGCCTAATGATCTTCAGGCTCGATGAAAGGTTAATATTTCCTGATCCCGAATTAGCGGAAGAAGATGGGCTGCTTGCTATCGAGGGCGACCTATCTCCCCAAAGGTTATTACTTGCTTATCAAAACGGCATATTCCCCTGGTATAGCAATGATACACCTATTTTATGGTACTCGCCCCACGAACGTTTTGTACTATACCCACAAGAACTACGGATATCTAAAAGCATGAAACAGATTATCCATTCAAACACCTTCAAAGTAACGTTTAACGAGCGATTTAATGCCGTTATCACCCAATGTGCCCATGCCGAGCGAAGAGGGCAGTACAGCACCTGGATAACTAATGACATGATAAGAGCTTATATAAATCTGCATAAGCTGGGCCATGCCCATTCTGTAGAAGTATGGAAGAGTGAAGAATTGGTTGGAGGCTTATATGGCGTAAGTGTTGGTGCTGTTTTTTGTGGTGAGAGTATGTTTAGCAAAGTAAGCAATGCCTCAAAGCTTGCGCTGGTTGCGCTTTGTCAAACCAGAAAATATAACTTGATAGATTGCCAGGTATATACAGATCATCTGGCCTCGTTAGGCGCTAAAACGATTAGCAGAAACGTGTACTTTGATATACTAAAAGCCAATTGTTAAGTTTAGAAAAACTTTTCTACCAATGCTTTTTGTGCAGCAAGAAAAAAATCATCAAGGGGTAGTTTCGGGATTTTGAATAGGAATAGTTTTGAAAAAAGAGATTTGGATTCTTTATTACATTCACGTTTTATCACCAGTACATTGGCAACAGCAGGCTGTTTTAATGTATGCCTTGCCGTTATTTTACAATTTTTATACGGAGGTGTACTTATATTTCTTTGGTTTTCTGCCGGTTGTTTAAGCGCAAAACTAAATACAACAACGGTGTATAAGCTAATCAATAATATTGCTCCTATTTTTTTCAGCATATAGCAAAGCTAAGACAATCAAACTGTTAAAGCAATAGCTATATAAATATTAGCCTAATATTTCTTTAATATCTTCGGCCGATAATGATTTAATAAAGCTTTCCTCTGTTGTGATTAATGCACGCGATAATATTAGTTTACGTTGCTGCAGGGCTAGTATTTTTTCTTCAACGGTATCCTTGGTAATAAATTTATAGATAAACACATTTTTTGTTTG
Source organism: Mucilaginibacter sp. (assembly GCA_025352225.1). Classification (GTDB taxonomy): domain Bacteria; phylum Bacteroidota; class Bacteroidia; order Sphingobacteriales; family Sphingobacteriaceae; genus Mucilaginibacter. Next base: position 82,373 of record JANXTT010000160.1, read on the forward strand.
GCCAATACGGTGCGTTCTGTCTATAGCTTGTTGTTCAACAGCGGGATTCCACCAGGGGTCCAAAATAAAAACATAGTCGGCCTCGGTTAAATTAAGGCCAACTCCACCCGCTTTTATTGAAATTAAAAAAACCCGGGTTTGTTCATCTTCCTGAAACTTTTTAACAATCTCACCGCGATTTTGTGTACTGCCATCTAAATAAACGTAAGGAATATTTTCTTGATTAAAATGCCTGCGGTATATGTTTAGTTGCTTTACAAATTGCGAAAATATCAATACTTTGTGCCCACCGTCCAACACATTTTTAAGTGTATGGATTACATTCTCAAACTTACCCGAATCGCCCTCATAACTCTCATCAATTAACAACGGATGATTAGCAATTTGCCGTAGCTTAATTAATCCCTGTAAAACCTGCATTTGCGATTTAGCAAACGTGCCATCTTCCAGGCTTTTCAATAATTCATTACGGTACTCTGATTTTACATTTTCATAAACTTCTGCCTGCTCTTCGCTCATCTGGCAATAAAACAAATGTTCAGTTTTTGGCGGAAGTTCGGTAGCTACCTGTTCTTTTGTTCGGCGTAAAATAAAAGGTTTAATCAGCGCCTGAAGCTTACGCGCCTTCTCCTCATCCTTCTTTTTTTCGATAGGGGCTACAAATTCATTTTGGAAAAATTGTTGGCTGCCCAATAAACCCGGGTTAATGAATGACATCTGCGTCCACAGATCGTTAACAGAGTTTTCCACCGGTGTACCGCTCAATATTAATTTATATTTTGAGTTGAGTAACTTAACCGATTTAAATGATTTTGAAGAGGGGTTTTTAATATTCTGGCTCTCATCTAAAATAACGTAATCAAAAAAGAAAGCACCTAAAACATCAATATCAATTCGGGTAATGCCATAAGTAGTGATCACTACATCGTATTGGCCAAAAACCGCGGGCGCCTTATTACGCAATGAACCAGTATGCACCATTAGTTGTAATTGAGGAGCAAATTTGGCAGCCTCGTTAAGCCAATTGTATATTAACGAGGTTGGCATAATAATAAGGGATGTACATTTAGTTCCATTTGCTGCTGCTTGCTCTTTGTTTTTTTGTAGCAGGGCCAGGGTTTGTATAGTTTTACCCAAACCCATATCGTCGGCAAGGCAACCTCCAAAATGGTAATCCTTTAAAAAGTGAAACCAGTTATAACCGGCTTTTTGGTAATGCCGTAAAGTGCCGTTAAAGTTTTCAGGCATGGCTATTTCCTCCATTTCATCAAAATCACTAAGCTTTTGCAGCTTTCGGTTGATCGTAATGCCAGCCATTTCTCCGTCATCTAAATCATTAATGAGGCCAACGTGGTGTTTTCGCAATTTTAAATTCTTATCGTGTTCGGCAAAAGCCAGGAGGTTTCCATACTGCGAAAACCACTTTTCGGGTATCACAGCGATCTCGCCCGAAGGCAACAAAAATTCTTTTTTACGGTTAAGAATATGATTTCTTAACTCTATAAAAGGAATTTGGTAGGGCCCGAAGTGTACTACTGCATGTATATCAAACCAATCGTTACCCTCTTTAACCTCCAGGTCAATTTTATTGCTTCCAAACAGATAACGCTTTCCACCTTCGGGTTGTTCCATTTCAAAACCTTCAGATCTGAGTTCATCATGATGCTGGTTGAGCCATTCAAAAACAGAAAACGACTGGTCCATATCCTCATCCATGGTTTTTACTTCGAGGTTTTGGAATAGTGTTGATACCGTTTTTAAACCCATATCTTCCAGTTGCAGTAATTTGCCCCTTTCCCAGCTTATGGAGCGTTTAACACGGTGCAGGCAATACTCGTCGCCGTTTTTTTCTATTCGCACTGATACCTGCCTGCCATCGCCAAACGGAAATACATAATCGGCATAACGAAAGTATAGTTGTAGCTGCGAAACACCACCTTCAATATAAATAGGCTTAAGCACAGGCGTGGCTTCATGCTTTTCCGTGTTTATTGTAAAGCCTTCGGCATATACAGCGTGTTTTTCTATTAATGGCGCAACAAATCGCTCAAAATACGACTGCTCTGACGACCTAGGGATGGCAATGTAACGCTTGTTTAAAAATGGGATTAATTTTTTACCCTCAATATCTTTTTCAAAATAATACAAAACATCATCAAGCAGCATCCATGCAGGCTGGTTACAAATAATCTCTGCATTTTTAAACATAAACTCAATGCGCATACCCTGATATTTGATAGTAGGGAAATACCTGATCTCGGTTTCGTTGCGCCTGAAATGAAATAATACAGACGCGGCTTCGCTGGCTATTTGTAGCTTACGGCCCGCCGGATAACCCTCTTTACTCATTTGGTACACCTCTTTATGGTGCAGCATACTTAATGCTTCTACAAGTTTCTTTTCCATTTTGGGGCGAATGGTATCAAAAAATTGTTCATTAAATATTTTAGCAAAAAATTCAAGGGGGCGTATTAGCTTCTTATGATACTTACGGATAATGGTACCCTGCTCCAAATCTTCCAATATTTTAATCAGCCGGATATCTGCATCATCAATACAACTGGTAAACTCATTAGCTGTATTTGAAAATAAACGCTGGTGCGTTAATGAAAACTCGCCATTAGGATTTAGTTGAACAATGTGGGGCTCAATTATATACGACAGGTATTCATGCTTACAAATGGAGTAAACTATCTGGCAAGGTTTGTTGCTGTCGACACGTAGCATAGATATCCGGTAAAAAATTTAAGGAAGCTACATCAACAAAAAATTCAAACCTAATTATAAATTCCAACATACAAAAAGAATTGATAGGAAATAATTGTTAACAGATGTGCCAAAAGCAGTTTTGAACTATTACCCGAATACTATTAAAAGCCTTACAGTTGATGTATTGTTCAACTTTTTTTTGTAACAATACCATACCCCTGGCGTTTAATATAAATAAGGATTGATTATTGCTGAGTTTTAAAAATGGATAATATTACACGCTTTTTCTGGTTTTGCTCAGGAGCTCATATTGCTACGCTTAAAAAATATCCTATTGAGCACAATAAATATGTTGGTATTGGCGCAACCATATTTTTTACCGCTCTATTTGCATCCCTATCGGGAGGGTATGCTATGTACTTTGTATTTAGCGGAGATGCCTTTGCAATAATGTTCGCTATTTTATTTGGATTGATTTGGGGCTTGGCCATTTTTAATATGGATCGTTATATTGTAGGCAGTATCAACAAACAAGGGTCGGTTAATCAGCAAATATTACAAGCTTCTCCAAGGATATTACTTGCTATAATGATTGGTGTTGTGATATCGCGGCCCCTGGAATTAAAAATATTTGATAAAGAGATCCGTCAGAAACTCAAAACATCATATCTGAACGGCCAGAGGAGTAAAATTGATACCCTGCAAAAGGCTTACAACGAAAAATATACCCTGGAGCTCACCAAGAATACTGAAATGAAAAAAGAGCGCGACTCGCTCACAAAAGACATTAACCGCTCACGCTACCAGCTAAATCAGGAAGTTTTTGGGGATAAAAGCAACCAAACATCAGGAATAAAAGGTTATGGCACTTATGCCAAGCAAAAACAGGGCATTTTAAAAGAGAAGCAGGACAGGCTGGCACTGGTGCAAGGTAACCTTGATAAAATGGATGGCTATTTAAATCAGCGTAAGCAATTTGATGGCTTAAACAGTACTAAGCTGTTTAACGAGCATCAGTTAGATAGCTTATCAAATGTGGCCGGTTTTGCAGATCGCAATTGGGCACTGGGCCAGCTTTCTTTTCGCTCCGATGGCAAACGCGACCTGGATACCTACTTGGCCGAATCTTTCATAGCCTACTTATTTATATTGTTTGAATGCTTACCGGTATTTGTAAAATTGATGTCGCCAAAAGGGCCGTATGATGTAGCCATATCTAAAACAGAAGAAGCCAACAATCACTTTGCTGAAAAAGATCGCGACCATGAGATTGCGGTTACCGATAACACATACAATCATCGGTTAGATACAGATATCGAAAAGCGTAAAAAAATAATAACAGATCAATCAGCTTATGATTTGGGTAACCATCAGTTTGAGTAAAACATGCAAGATAATGGAACCCCCAAATGAATAACCCCGAAACAGATTTTTCCTATGCTAATTTTGAAGCCTTTATTGATGAATATAGAGAAACGCAAAAAGGGGTGATATAAGTAAGCGAAATTCTAATTAAATTTCTAAATGTGAAGTTGTGCGACCAAAAAACATCATAACTGTTTATTAAATTCAATAAACTTCCTATTATTATGGCTACAACTATTGCCCGGGTAATGTTTTGTTTGGTCATTTAAAAATATTGGATGTTTTAATTGCAATATAGCCAATATTTTTATTCTATATATATCAATTTATAAAAATAATTGTCAAATAGATGAAATTTTTTTAGTCGGTAGTGTTTTTCAACCAAAAAAGTGTCTTCTTGTAAAGAAATTCTTTACTTATTTATAACTGCATCTTCATAGGTTAAATCGGTTTATCGCAAAAAAAATACAAATTAATTTAGGTTGAACCTGATTAAGCTATAAATTTGGCGCAAATTTAACACCATGAGTTTCAGAACAGAACACGATACCATGGGCGAGGTACAAGTACCTGCCGATAAATACTGGGGAGCACAAACAGAACGCTCGCGTAACAATTTTAAAATTGGCCCCGAGGCTTCAATGCCCACAGAAATTATTGCCGCGTTTGCCTATCTAAAAAAAGCCGCAGCCTATACTAATACCGACTGTGGAGTGCTTACCGCCGAAAAACGAGACCAGATAGCCACCGTTTGTGATGAAATTTTAGAAGGGAAACTGGCCGGAGAGTTCCCACTAGTGATATGGCAAACAGGCTCGGGCACGCAATCAAACATGAACGTGAATGAGGTTATTGCCAACCGCGCACACGTATTGCAAGGCAATAAATTGGGTGAGGGTAAAACCTTTATTCACCCCAATGATGACGTGAACAAATCACAATCATCAAACGATACTTACCCAACTGCCATGCATATCGCGGCTTATAAAATGGTGCTAGATGTAACCATTCCGGGTATCGAAAAATTACGGGATACATTAAAAGCAAAATCAGAAGCGTTTAAAAGCGTAGTTAAAATTGGCCGTACCCATTTGATGGACGCTACGCCATTAACCTTGGGCCAGGAGTTTTCGGGCTATGTATCACAACTCGACCATGGTTTAAGGGCATTAAGAAACACGCTTGATCACCTTTCCGAATTAGCATTAGGTGGCACCGCGGTGGGTACTGGCATTAATACACCAAAAGGATATGATGTTAAAGTAGCCGAATATATTGCAAAGTTCACCAATATCCCTTTCCGTACCGCCGAAAATAAATTTGAAGCATTAGCCGCTCATGATGCAATTGTGGAAACACATGGCGCGTTAAAGCAAATAGCAGTATCATTAATGAAAATAGCCAACGACATCAGAATGCTGGCATCTGGCCCGCGATCAGGCATTGGCGAAATTCATATTCCGGATAACGAGCCTGGGTCGTCAATTATGCCGGGCAAAGTTAACCCCACCCAAAACGAAGCGGTAACCATGGTGGCGGCGCAGGTAATGGGTAACGATGTAACGATCTCTATAGGCGGTTCAAACGGGCACTATGAGCTTAATGTTTTTAAACCGGTAATGGCCGCTAACTTTTTACAGTCGGCACGTTTAATTGGGGATGCTTGCGTATCATTTAATGATCATTGCGCTAAAGGGATTGAGCCAAATTTCGAAGGCATAAAAAAACATTTAGAAAACTCTTTAATGTTGGTAACCGCGTTAAACCCACATATCGGTTATGAAAATGCAGCCAAAATTGCAAAGTACGCCTTAAAGGAAAATAAATCACTCCGCGAAGCCGCGATTGGTTTAGGGTTTTTAACCAATGAGCAATTTGACGAATGGGTAAAACCCGAAGATATGATTGGCAGTTTGAAATAAGAATCTCACCCAAGCCCTCTCCAATGGAGAGGGCTTTTTATTTACCCCATGCAGAAACGCTTAAACATTAGTTACTTCACGCATTTCAAAAAAGCTTTCCCCTTTTTGCTTTCTGCTTTTTGCTTTTTGCTTTCTGCCGTTAGTTCTTGTAGTTTCAACCCCAATTATCAGGGTAAAGGAACTGCTTTTTTGCAAGGAGAATGGAAGCAGGATTCTATTGATCGCGAAAAGCAATTGGTTAATTACTCGTTATACAATTTCAGTTTTAGCTGCGATTCTTTTTATTTACATATGGAATCATTCAGTAAAGTGAATTCGGGGTCGGATACCTGCATGAACTCCGGCCATTGGCACGAATATATTAAAGGAACATATGAGCAAAAAACAGATACCCTGCATCTAAGCGGCTTTTTTTGTAATCGGGATTATAGCCTAAAAAGCGTAGGCGGATGTTTCCGGTCGGGGGTGTATGAAGAAAATTTTAAGATCATATCTAAAACAGATTCGGCTATAAACTTGTTGCCATTTAATGGCTTTATGGCTCTTAAACTAAATTTGATAAAACGAATAATTTGTGTGCCAAAACCTTTGTGATAGTTTGATTTTTATCGAATAAAATTATATTTACATCATGAAAATATTAATGGTTTGCCTGGGCAATATATGCCGATCACCTCTGGCACACGGTATTATGGAGCATTTGGTGGAAAAAAACGGCTTAAGCTGGACGATTGACTCTGCCGGAACCGGCAACTGGCATATTGGTCAGGGACCTGATCGCCGTTCAACCCGCGAGGCAAGTAACAATGGTATAGATATTAGTAAGCAGGTATGCCGCCAGTTTAGCGTATCCGATTTCGACAATTTTGATCTGATTGTAGTGATGGATAAAGAAAACTACCTGGATGTTATGGATATGGCTCGTAACGGGCAGGATACCGCTAAAGTGATGATGTTGCTGGGGGATAAAGAAGTTCCTGACCCTTACCAGAATGACAGCCAGTTTGCGCCAGTTTTTAAACTGATTGAAGCCGGTTGCAAAGAGTTGATGGGTTTTTTGCTGAAGAAAGATGCTATTAAATAAATGAAAGGCAGCTTCTATCCAGTCAAATAAATATCATAACTGTTTTGAACCCAACCATTCATTACTGTTTGTCTTATAACAAGTAAGTTCTTCCTCATTGCGTGTTATGTTGCTACCTTTAACTAAACAAGCTTTTTCTAATACCCGTTGAGAGGCTATATTGGCCAGAGCCGTTACCGCGAATATTTCTTTAAGCCGCATTTCTTCAAATCCGTATTTGAGCAAAGCGTTTACCAGTTCGGTAGCAATACCCCGCGATTTATATTGATCGTGAATTACATAGCCCAATTCAGCTTTCCCGGGTTCGTCATCTACCTGCTTTAAAATGCCTAAGCCAATAAAATGGTTATCTACCACATCAAAAACTGCCCACCTGGTTAACTTTACCTGCTCCGAATAATCGGCAATAGTTTCCTTAAACTTTTTAGCAAGCTCTTCTTCATTTCTTTTAGGTAGGTAAGCTATAAGTCGTGGGTCGGTTAACAATGTTAAAAACAGCGTTTCCTCCTCCAATAAAAATTCACGGATAATTAGCCGGGCAGATTGAGTAATGATAGCCATAATTCAAATTTATAAAAAGATTACTGCCGTAACCGCGCAACATATATTGTTTAGCGATGAATTTTTTTTACCATTAGCCTAAATGCGATGGTTTTGTAACTTTGCCGAATGGCATCCATCAAACCATCAACCCCAAGAGGAACCCGCGACTTTTCGCCCGCCGAAATGGTGAAGCGTAATTACATTTTTGATACCATTAAAAAAGTATTCCGTAAATACGGTTACCAGCAAATCGAAACTCCCGCAATGGAGAACCTATCAACACTCATGGGTAAATATGGGGATGAGGGCGATAAGTTGATATTTAAGATATTGAATAGTGGCGATTTCCTTTCTAAAGTAGATGCGAATAAACTTACAACCCAGAACTCACAACTCATAACTCCAGAAATCTCCGAAAAAGCTCTTCGTTACGATTTAACAGTTCCTTTTGCTCGTTACGTGGTAATGCATCAGAGCGAAATCACCTTCCCGTTCAAGCGTTTCCAGGTACAGCCCGTTTGGCGTGCCGACAGGCCTCAAAAAGGGCGTTACCGCGAGTTTTACCAATGCGATGCCGATGTTGTAGGTTCAGATTCGTTATTAAACGAAGCCGAATTTATTTTGATATATGATGAAGCTTTAAGCAATTTGGGGTTAAAAGATTTTACTATAAAAATCAATAATAGAAAAATACTATCTGGAATTGCAGAAACAATAGATAAAATTGATAGTATAATTGACCTTACAGTAGCTATTGATAAACTGGATAAAATAGGGTTTGATGGCGTAATAAAAGAACTGCTTGAAAAAGGGTTTACCGAAGCCGATATTGAAAAACTAAGACCTGTAATTTTATTAGAAGGAACCAATACCGAAAAACTGGAAAGCTTACGCAAAGCACTTAAAAAATCGGCAATTGGTTTGCAGGGATGTGATGAGGTAGAAACCATTTTTACTTACCTTAAAAGCTTTAACCTGCAAAAAGCTACTGTTGAACTGGATATTACCCTTGCCAGGGGACTAAACTATTATACAGGGGCCATATTTGAAGTAAAAACCAACGAAGCCGTAATGGGCAGCATTGGCGGCGGCGGACGATATGACGACCTTACAGGTATGTTTGGCTTGAAAGGAATAACAGGCGCGGGTATATCCTTCGGTGCCGACAGGATATATGACGTGCTCGAAGAACTAAAACTCTTCCCCGAAGGTACTAACCAAACCACACAGGTATTGATTTGTTGCTTTGATAAGGATGGCGAAACATACGCTTTACCCTTTTTACAGCAATTAAGAGAACGTGGCATTAATACAGAACTATATCCTGCGGGGGCAAAAATTAAAAAGCAATTGGATTATGCCAACAATAAAAACATACCTTATACCGTAGTTATTGGTAGCGACGAAATGCAAAGCGGCTTACTTACCTTTAAAAACATGCAAACAGGTAACCAGGAAAAACTATCAACCGAAATGATTGTGGCTATGCTGGCTGAAGAGTAGTCTCTTTTAACAATTGATAGTTCTGGTGTTTTAGGCAATAATAATGAGAGAGTCCTTGTAAAAGGATACTCATGTTATTAAAATCCACCCGGCCCACGGCCACCACCGTCGCCACCCCGGCCGCCTTCAAACCTTCTGCCGCCACCTGGCCCGTTATCTTGCTGAGGCGATTTTCCGGCAAATTTTTGCAGGCGTACTGTAAGGGTTAACAGGTAATAACGGCCCAATCGGTTTGATTGTGTTGATGTTGTAGAGTAAGCTGTAGAATTGTTACTAAACCCGGTATTCTCGTTAAACACATCAAATGCCGATGCACGTATGGTGGCCATATTGTTTTTAAGAAAACGGCGTTCAATATATCCATTTAGAATATTAGGATTAGTTGACCCAACAAAACCCTGATAAATTGTTTTAGTATAATCGTAACTCACGGTCCAGTTGGTCCAGAAATAATTTTTACCATTCAACCCCAGATTAAGCGTTTTATAATTACTATTTTGCGCACCCTGAGCTATGGAATTATCCGTTTTGTTAATGCTATAACTTGTACTTAATTGTACATCAACAACATCTGTAATATCTAGTCTGAAACGCATACCCGGGCTTATTGATAATGTTTTGGCCGTGTTTTTTTGAGTAGTTGTTGCAAATGTTAAAGAATCCACATTTGATAATAAAGATATATTATTAGTGTAGGAGAAGCCACCGTTAAACATTAAAGTGTACTTGCGTTTTTGCCATGGTTTTGAATAAGCAAAAAAGCCATTTGCCGAGTAATATCCATCCGTATTACCGTAGGTTGTAAAAATGCTATTCGAAAGTTTTGGATTAGGAGTGTACCTGCGAGGATAAGAAATAGTGTTTGCCGAAATTTTATTGTCGGTTTGTGTAAAAGATAAATTTGTTAATATAAAATCGCCGGTTCCAAAGCTAAACTTGCTGTAACGTACAGAAAAGTTATTATTAAATTCCGGGTTCAGGTTTGGATTACCTTGTATAGGATAAGTAGCGTTTGAGAAATCTGTAACGGGTTGTAACTGGTTAAAAGAGGGCTGGTTACTATACCCATTATAATTTGCACTGAAGGTTTGACTACGTGTGAAATTATATACATAACGCAAAGTAGGGATATAATTAAACGATGTTACATGGGTGCTTTGTCCGCTTGTAGGCGAATAGCCATCCAGAACAGATGGTTCTACACCAAGCCCCAGCGTTAAATTGTATTTTTTATCAATTAAACGATAGTTAAGCCCAAATCTGTTCGTAGTAAATGTATAATTGTAATTATTACTCAGCAGGTCATACCTGTTTATTACCGGAGGGTTATAAGCCGTATTATTAAGATAAGCAATAGTGTCTGTTTCTTTGTTTGTGGTTGTATATGCGGTGTTATACGAATAATTTGCCTCTAAGGATGTTTTTTTACCTAAAGGTTCGATGTATGAAAGGTTAACGCCAACGCTATTGGTACGCGCATTTGTATTGATACGCTGATCTAGAGGGGCATTTGGTTTCCCGGCAAAATAAATATATACCGGGTTTTGGTAGGAGTTACTTGGCGATGAGTTAGCATCCGTATTGATGCTGAAATTACGCCCCTGTGCTTTAAACCTATGATTATATAATACACTAATCCCATAATTTGGCGAATTAGAATTACTTGTTGTGTTTGATTGGTAACTACTATTTGTTACGTTATTTCTAATCAATGTGTTGGATGTGGTGGCGATACCATTATTGCTCGAATAAGCGTATGAAGGGACTACTTTGAAATAATTTACTGTATCGGGCTTATATTCCATATTCCAGTTAAGCCTATGGTTAAGGTTTTCAGTTTGTTGATTACTGCTTGAGGGATTAAAAATCTGTACGGGCGAGCCAGTAATATTGGTTTGTGTACTTTTGCTTATTGTATTTGTTGTATTATCAGCAAAACTATAGCTCCCGTAAACCGACAAATCTTTGCCCCATTGATCGCGAAAGTTTAAGCCTAATGACTTAGCCAGAGTTATCCCATTTGCCGGAGTAGTTGTACCCCCGCCACGGCGGCCACCACCCCCGCCGCCGCCACCATTATTACCACCAAAGCTAAAAGTGTTTACATTGGTATTATTTATACTGCCTAATAAGGCAATTTGCTGGTCGCCTTTAAATTTAAAAGAGTTTATAGACCCTACATAACGGTTTGCAATAGTTGAAGGAGCTGGTACAGCATCGCCCCCGTCACCACCTGTAGTGGAAGCCGAATAGCCGTAATTTTTATCCTTGCGGATCACAATATTCATGATCTTGTTTGGTTCTCCAGTTTTAATACCGGTTAAATTAGCCTGATCACCATAGTCGTCTATCATTTGGATACTTTCTATCATGTCGGCAGGGAGGTTTTTAGTGGCTGTTTTAACGTCACCTCCAAAAAAGTCCTTTCCATTTACCCTAACTTTGTTTACGGCTTTACCTTCCGCGGTAACGTTCCCATCTTTATCTACATCAACTCCGGGCAGTTTTTTCAAAACATCCTCAACCGGGGCATTGGCTCTTACAGGATATGCACTAGCTTTATATTCGGTAGTATCCTCCTTCACTTTTATAGCGTTGATATCAGTAATGTTTACCGTATTGAGCATTTTTGATTCTGTATGTAAAATAATTTTACCAACATTGGCCGGTTTCGCATCTTCATCCAAAGTGTATTTCCTTTTTAGGCCTTCATAACCTATTGATTTAAAAGTTAAAGAAAACTGCCTTGCTTTAACCCTGCCAAAACTAAATACACCATTTTCGTTTGTGGAGGTATTTATACTATCGGTGGCTGATACCAGTTTAACAAGTGCTCCAGGAATAGTAACGCCTGTTGAGTCTTGCAGGGTGCCTTGTACCTGCCGCCCGGTTTGGGCATAACTATGAAAAGTTATGAATAAAAAAATCCCGAAAAATAAAATAAATGTTTTCATAATATAACTTTACTACGTGTGTATGATTCTTACTTTTAGTTATTACTAAAAAACTAAGTTTCAATACAAAAGTCCTGTTTCTTTACCATAATTAGTCACAAATCATACTATTGTTACAATTATCAATAAATAAACGTAAATACACTATAATACAAGCTGTAGCCTATATAACTACATTATTATAAAGTTTTTAACTTAGTTTATTAACATTTGTGTTTAAAGGCAATGTAAATTTATTGAAACAATAAGCTTTTGGTTTCGTTAAACTATAAAACATTTAACCTATGAACAATATTAAAACATCGTTACATTCCAAAGTGCACGATTGGATGAACAAAATAGGATTCAGATTGAATTCTTCAGATACTATAAAAAGTAAAAATGTTACTGTGGATCATTACTTTTTTAAAACCTTTAATTTTATAGAGCAACATCAACAAGATTCTCTTGAAGATTTGGAGATTGTATGCTTTGATACTTATGGGGAAAAGGTTAAAGTTAGATCGTTACTAGATCTTCAAACAGCTTTTTTTGAGAATTTAAGCGAACTGCGTTAGTTGAATAATTGCTTAATCTTCTTTAACTTTCATCGGAACTACTAAAACAGGTACTGATGAGTGGCGTATGACATGTTCGGCTATGCTGCCCATAAAAAATCTGTCCAATCCGGTTCGGCTATGTGTGCCAATAACTATTAAATCAGCTTTAAACTGATTGGCACAATCTATTATACCTTCGGCTGTAGAGCCAAATTCATTAAAGTGGCTAACCTGTAAATCGCCGGCAAACTTCTTGATCGTGTGGCTAATCAAATTTTCTGAATACTCACTTTTAATATTGTAAATTTCCATCTCAGGAACAACCGAGGCTGTCATTGATCCCAAAATACCCGGATCATTGGTTTGCGACATTACCATTGGTTCAACTATATGTACCAAGCCAACTTCTGACTTAAAAGCATGGGCAAGTTCAAAACCATATTCAGCAGCATGTTCGGCATATTTGCTGTCATCTATGCCAATCAGAATTCTTTGAAACTTCATTACATTATTTGGTTTAGCGTATTATACATATAACACAGTAAACCAAATATGTTTTACCGATGCAAAATTAAATCAGCTTAAAATTTATACTTGGATACTTTTTGGCGGATATAATTGCTTTTATTTTTGAAAGACGGGTTTGATCTTGATAGTTCTGGACTTTCGTCGTTAGTATTGAATTGAGCAGTATATATACCAGAATGGCCGCTGAAAAAATAAGCTGTAAAACAAGCAACCAAAAAAAACAGTGCAAATTGACTTCCAAAAAGCTCAATACCCATTAGGGTACATGCCAGCGGGGTGTTGGTAGCCCCTGCAAAAACCGCGATAAAACCTAAGGCTGCAAATAAGCTGATGGGGGCATTAAATACAACAGCTAATGTATTGCCTAGCGTGGAGCCAATATAGAAAAGTGGCGTAACCTCGCCGCCTTTAAACCCAGTGCCGAGCGTTATAGTGGTGTAAATCAGCTTCCATAGCCAGCTCAAAAACATAGCCCCTCCATTATTAAATGCCGAAACTATCGTTACAGCACCCGGGTGTTCGGCATCTACCCCGAGGCTTAAATAATCAGGCCGGCCTAATAGCAGGGTTAAGGCGATAATAGTAATACCACCACAAACCGGTATCATCCAGGTTATTGTAACCCATTTTAAAAAGAAATTTTTAAGCTGGTGTACTATTTCTGCAAAGGCGGCACTTACTAGTCCAAATAAAGCGGATGCTATAATTATTTTGATAAAAAGTAAACCTATAAATAAGATATTACGTGCATCCATGTGCCCTGGCATAGTAAAACCAATATGGTAGGCTGTATGCTTAACTCCCCAAACCGAAACAGTAAGCGCGCCAGTTATGCCGGCAATTAAACAGGGCCAAAGGGCGTCATATTTTATTTGCCCAATTGTTAGCACTTCCATCGCAAAAATGGTCCCGGTGAGCGGGGTGCCAAATACAGCTCCAAAGCCCGCCGCCACACCGGCAGTAAGCAGGGTGCGGATGGCGTAGTCATCCAGCTTAAACCAAGTGCCAAACATATGTGCAATACTACCGCCAATTTGTACCGCAGTACCCTCGCGCCCGGCAGAGCCGCCAAATAAATGAGTAATAACTGTTGTGCCCAGTATTAACGGCCCCATCCTTTTCGGGATACCTGCACCGGGCTCATGGATCTCATCTATGATCAAATTATTTCCTCTCTCAGATGATTTACCATATAAACGATAAGCAAAATGAATGCCCACCCCAGCGGCCGGTAATAAATACAATAACCAGGGATGGTGGAACCTGAAATGTATAGCCGCTGTTAATAACCATAAAAAAAAAGCAACAACAGTGCCAATAGCAATGGAAACAGGTATTACCATCCACGTCCACCTGAAAAGGTATTTTATTTTTGAAAGATAGTTTGAAGTGAATTTTGATCCGGTCATAAAGTACCTGTAAAATAAATAAAAATTTATTTGGCAGGCGTCATCAGCTTTGCAGCGGTTCAATTAGGTGGAACACCATCACCTTGTTGTGCAGTACAAACATCACAATAAAAACCGGGATAATTTAACAAAACTGCTTATAAAATTGATTTAAGCAATATTTTTAAAGAATAATTAATCAGAAAATCGTAAATTGCGCTTTTCAACATATTAATCTGTAAAGTTATGACAGAGACACTCGACATCAAAATTACTAAGAATCAAAACTCGAGTTTAGCACAAACCGATTTTGATAATCTGCCATTTGGCCAAACATTTTCTGACCATATGTTTATTGCGGATTACGTCGGTGGCGAGTGGAAAAACTTTCAAATAATTCCTTACGGCGAAATTGGTTTAAGTCCGGCTATATCTGCCCTGCACTATGGTCAGGCATTTTTTGAAGGTTTAAAAGCGTATAAACATGCCGACGGTAAAGTTTCCGTGTTCCGTCCGTACAAAAATGCCGAGCGCTTCAATAAATCTGCCGAACGTTTATGTATGCCAGAATTGCCTGAAGAAATATTTGTACAAAGTATCGCGGCCGTGGTTGATATCGATAGGGCGTGGATTCCTTCCAAAGCCAATCATTCTTTATATATCAGGCCATTTATGTTTGCTACTGACCCTTATTTAGGGGTGCAGCCGTCAAATACTTATAAATACATGGTACTAACCGGCCCCGTTGGCCCATATTTTTCTAAAACACTTAGGGTAAAGGTAGAAACCGTTTATTCCAGATCTACCGAAGGTGGTTTTGGCTTTGCTAAAGCAGCTGGTAACTATGCTGGGTCGTTACTGCCGGCCCGTAAGGCTGTTGAGGAGGGCTTTGACCAATTAATTTGGACCGATAGCAAAGACCATGCTTATATTGAAGAACTAGGCGCGGCAAATATTATGTTTTTACTGGATGGTAAATTGGTAACCCCATCAACCCGAGATACCATATTAAAAGGTGTTACTCGCGATACTGTTATTGCGCTGGCTAAAGAATGGGGGTATGAGGTTGAAGAACGTCGCGTTAGTGTTGCCGAAATGTTAGAAGGTGCCAAAAATGGTAAACTAACTGATGCCTTTGGTGCCGGTACAGCCGCTACCATTGCCTCCATAGGAGAAATTGAACATGAGGGCCAGTTATATAAACTTATTGATCCATCTCAAAGAGAGTTCTCCAAAAAATTATTAAAAACCCTAGAGGAGATAAAATATGGTATAATCCCTGATACACACGGATGGAATTATATGATCTGAAAAACTAAGCATAAAAAAAGCGATGAGAAATCATCGCTTTTTTTATGCTTGTTTGTTTCTATTGTACCTGAAATTTATTGGTAAAGTTACTACCATCCTGATATACACCGGATATGGTAAGTATGCCATCTTTGGTATTGGTAATGGCCTTATCAATATCAGCCGGGGTATTTATTGGCATTTTATTAATACTGGTAATTATAGTACCGGCTTCCATTCCTAATTGATCAAGCATACGGCCTGATCGTACCTGGGTAACCATTACACCAGAATTAACATGGAACTTATTTTTTTGTTCCTGATTTAGTGGCTGGAAACTAGCACCTAGTTTATTGTACAATTCTTCGGCCGATTTATTAGCAGCAGTATGGTTAGTTAGGGTTTCGCCTTTCAGAACCACATTAAAGTTTTTCTCTTGTCCTTCACGTAATACAGTCAGGTTAATTTTATCTCCCGGCTGTAAACGGCCCACCGTTTCTTGCAAGTCAGATGATTCAGTAACCAGATGACCGTTAACTTTTGTAATAATGTCGCCTTTATGTAAGCCGGCTTGCTCTGCACCTCCTCCTGGTACCAGTTCGTTTACATATAAACCTACCGTATTGTTTATTTTTAGTTGAGAAGCCACATCGGGGTTAAGCTCACTAAAGCTTACACCAACGTAGCCGCGTTTTACAGAGCCATATTTTTCAATATCATTCAATACTTTTTTTGCCAGGTTTACCGGTATGGCAAAACCGTAACCTTCGTATGAGCCTGTTTGTGATGCAATAGCCGCGTTAATACCTATAAGCTCTCCTTTTGTGTTTACCAATGCACCCCCACTGTTACCGGGGTTAATGGCAGCATCAGTTTGAATAAACGACTCAATGCCTTTATTTGCCCTGGGAGCACCTTGTTGCTGCATTTTTAAACGCCCCCCAAATGGGTCTCCACCATTTTCATCACCATTATCGTGGCTGCCAATAATGCCTATATTGCGGCCTTTGGCACTTATTATACCCGCCGTTACGGTAGATGTTAAATTAAAAGGATTACCAACGGCAAGGACCCACTCTCCAACACGGGCGTCGTCCGAATTGCCTAACTTTACAATTGGCAAATTTGTAGCACTAATTTTAATCAACGCAAGATCTGTATTAGGGTCGGTACCTATAACTTTAGCCTGAAAAGTACGCTTATCATTCATTGTAACCTCAATTTTATCAGCTTTTTCTACTACGTGGTTATTGGTTACAATATAGCCATCAGTAGAAATGATCACGCCTGAGCCGGATGCTTTTTGCGGGCCTTGGGGGCGCATGTGCTGGCCAAACATTTCGCCAAACATTTGCTCCATCTGGTCTTGCGCGCCGCCGCCATTAGCCGTGTTTGAATAAGTTGTACGGATGTAAACAACAGCCGGCGTTACCGCGGCCGCGGCTTCGGTAAAATCCAAACTCCCGGTTGATGATACGATAGGTGCCGTATGATTACTGGCAAAATACACCTTCTGCTTATCCTCAAAAGACATATCACTATCTTTTTTTTCGAATACCTTATAGCCACCTATCGCCATGGCCCCACCTAAAAAGGCGGTCAATAATGTTAAACCGATCTTTTTCATAATTTATCTTAACTCGTTTAATTTCTAATTTCAAATTTAATACCAATACAACGATATCAGCAAACTTATATTTAAGCTATTTATGTTAAAATATGTTAAATAACGTTTGTGGTTTAATTTACATCTTTTTTATTATAACAAACTAATATTAAAATTGATGCAGTTAAATGATAATTTTGTACTTATAAAGAGCATGCAGTGAAGATCCAATTTTACAAATACCAGGGGGCGGGAAACGATTTTATATTAGTAGATAATAGAAAAATGGCTTTTGACCATCAAAACCCCACAATTATTGCCCAAATATGCAACAGGCGCTTTGGTATTGGTGGCGATGGTATGATGTTTTTGCAGGATAAAGAAGGGTATGATTTTGAAATGATTTATTATAACGCCGATGGACAGCCTAGCAGCATGTGCGGTAATGGTGGGCGTTGCATTGTTGCTTTTGCCAAATTTTTAAATGTTATTGATAGCGACACCGAATTTTTGGCAGTTGACGGTTCGCACTATGCCAAAATTTCAGCAGCCGGCACTTGGGTGAGCTTGCAAATGATCGATGTAGAATGCGTTACCCGCGACGGTGAGGCTTATGTGCTAAATACCGGCTCGCCACATTATGTTGCCCTAACTAACGACCTTAAACATAAAAACGTTTATCAGGATGGTTTTGCTATCCGCAATAATGCAACCTACCTTAAAGAAGGTATCAATATTAACTTTGTTGAACCTATGGAACAAGGTTATTTTGTACGGACATTTGAACGCGGGGTTGAAGACGAAACCTATGCTTGTGGAACCGGAGTTACAGCCGTGGCATTGGCTATGGCAATATATAATAAGCAACATGGGCATATTAATACCCCGGTTAAAGTTTTGGGCGGCAATCTTAATATCCGTTTTGATTATGATGGGCAAAAATTTACCAATATATTTTTAGAAGGCCCCGCTATGCAGGTGTTTAACGGCACTATGGATCTGAACTACTAGCCATTATAAATATACCGACATCGTTTTTTTGTTTGCATAATAAAATAGTTATCTTGTAGATTAATTTAATCAACAAAAAATTTAATCAATTATGAAAAAACTCACCGGGTTAATCTGCGGGTGCTTTATAACCCTGGTTTCATACGGCCAAACGCATGAGCCCGAAATTGCAATTATCCCCGCGCCGGTTACACTTGTTAAAAGCCCTGGTCATTTTATACTCCCTCAAAATGTAGTGATCGAAGCCGGGAAACAACCCGAACTTAAATTAGTATTAACCGCACTTGAAAGCCGGTTAATGGCTGCTACCGGTCGGCATATTATTGTAACCAACACCGCGCCGATGGCTACTATCAAATTGTCCCTATATTATTTGAAGGATGCTTTAATTGGCAATGAAGGATACCATTTAGTTATTACACCCAAAAAGATAATAATAAGTGCCAATAACCCGGCAGGTTTGTATTATGGGGTGCAAACCTTATTGCAACTATTTCCTCCGGCTATTGAAAGTGCTGTAGCTGTAACACAGAGATGGGTTCTTCCGTGTGTAAACATTACCGATTATCCAAGATTTAAATGGCGGGGGTTGATGTTTGACGTTGCACGCCACTTTTTTACCAAAGCCGATGTTAAACAATATATTAACCAGATGGTGCGCTATAAATATAATTTGCTGCACTTGCATTTAACCGATGATGAAGGCTGGAGAATTGAAATAAAAAGCCTGCCCAAACTTACCCAGGTAGGTGCGTGGAATGTAAAAAAGGTTGGCTATTTTGGCACATTTCCTCCGCCGGCGCCTGATGAGCCACGTAATTATGGAGGGTTTTATACGCAAGCGGATATTAAGGAGCTGGTACAGTATGCAAAAGAGCACTTCGTCAATATTTTGCCCGAGATTGATGTGCCTGGGCATAGTTTAGCTGCCATTGCATCCTATCCTGAACTATCGTGCACGCCCGGGGCTGATAAGTATGTAGTGCGCTCGGGCGAAGAGATTATGGATTGGAAAGGTAAGCTGCCCCTCGCTTTGGTTGATAACACATTGTGCCCGGCTAATGAAAAAGTTTATGAGTTTTTGGATAAGGTAGTTACCGAAGTTGCGCAGCTATTCCCTTTTGATTATATTCATATGGGGGGTGATGAATGCGCAAAAAATTTCTGGGAAAAAAGTGATGCTATTAAAGTGTTGATGAAACAACAAAACTTAAAAACGATGGAAGAGGTGCAAAGCTATTTTGAAAAGCGATTAGAAAAGATAGTAGAATCAAAAGGGAAAAAATTTTTAGGCTGGGATGAAATTTTAGAAGGAGGTTTGGCACCTGATGCCATTGTTATGAGTTGGCGCGGAATGAAAGGCGGGATACAGGCCGCAAAAATGGGCCATCAGGTGGTAATGAGCCCAACTATATTTGCTTACCTGGATTATATGCAGGGCGACCCTGCAATTGAGTCGCATATATATGCTACGCTTCGTTTAAATAAAGCCTATCAGTTTGAACCTGTGCCTGATAGTGTTGACGCTAAACTGATCATTGGTGGCCAGGCAAACTTATGGACCGAACAAGTTTATAACATGCGCCAGGTTGAATATATGATTTGGCCACGCGCCTTCGCCATATCCGAAACATTGTGGTCGCCTAAGGCTAAGAAGAATTGGAATACTTTTTTTGGCCGGGTAGAGGAGCATTTTAACCGCTTTAATATGGCTGATATTAAATATGCACCCAGTGTTTACGACCCTATATTTAGTATAAGCAAAAACGGGAATGACATTAAAGTTGATCTAAGCACAGAAATACCGGGCTTGGATATTTATTATAGTTTTGACAACTCCTTCCCCGATAGATTTTATCCAAAATACACACAACCGTTAAATGTGCCTAAAGAAGCGGCTAACCTAAGGGTAATTACCTATCGTGGCAATCAACCTATCGGCCGTATGATAACCCTTACAACCGAAGATATTAACCGCCGTGCAGGTATTAAACATTAAGTCTAATAAAAAGGTACTGCAGAAATGATCTATCGGCATGTATGCAAATAGCTAAAAATAAAAGAGGAGGCTATCATAACAATAACCTCCTCTTTTGATATACAGGCTTTTAATGCAGTGCTGGATTATTATTTATCTCAATATTTGGTAACAAAAGATAATGTAATGTAGGTACGGGTTTGCTTGCGGCGGCTGTTACAGCGGCAGTTCGGCTGGTACGTTCCATATCAAACCATCTTTTATCTTCAAACATAAACTCATAGCCACGCTCTCTAAATATCATATCATCAAATTGTTGCTGGGTTAAACCAGCAGGCAGATCGGCCAAGGCAGAAGCAGTGGTGATAGGTTGATAATATCCGCGGCGACGCACCTGGTTTATGGCGTCGTACGCGGCAGATGTGGGCCCGTTTAATTGATTTTCAGCTTCTGCGAAAATTAATAATACATCCGCGTAGCGGTATAAATAAAAATCATTACCGGCACCTACTTCATCAGCGGCGTTAGGATCTTGATATTTTCCAAAGAAATAATCAATAAAATAAGGTACGGGTAGTTGCGTTTTTTGTTTAACGCCGCCAATGGTAACCGAATCTATCAAATTAAACCCTCTGCGTTTGTCTTTTTTATCCCATCCTGAAATTAAAGGGGCTATAGTTCTGGCGCCTAAAAAGAACAATCCGCGGGCAGCTTCTCCAGCTGCTTTAGCACGGGCCTCGCCTGCATAAACCGGCAGAAAACTACCATACCCTGCAATCTGATCAAATTTAATTGAAAATATATCTTCGGAATTTGTTGCAGCTGTGGGCGAAAATAAAGTAGGCAGATCGGTTACCAGATCATAACCATATGTGGCTTTATTAGTCATGATCTCTAACGACTTAGCTCGGGCATTAACAAAGTCTTTAGTGGTAAGGTAAACATCTGCCAGAGCTGTTTTGGCTGCACCTGATGTAGCCCTGCCCGGCGTAGATACTTTAGCTGGCAACACACTTTCTGCAAATTTTAGGTCACTTACTATCTGGGTATAAACAACAGCTGGAGCTGATAAAGGAGTGCCTACATCGTTGGTGCCGGTAATAGGTACCAAACGCATGGGGATATTGCCCCATAAACGCACTAACCAATAATAGCAGATGGCTCTGATAAAAGATGCTTCACCCCGGGCAACCTGTTTATCGGCAGCGGCCATTTGTGTATCATTATCAATTGTTTTTATGAGTAAATTACACTTGCCAATAGTTTCGTAGTACGTTGTCCACGAAGCAGGTAAGGTATTGTCCTGAACTGCCGCAAAATTATAGGATGAATATCCGCTTACAGGGTTTGATGGAAAGAGATAGCAATATTCCGCTAATCCTTCAACAGTAGTACCTATACTTGACTCCCATAGACGCCCACGACTTCTGGATAATGGCTCATACGCTCCAATTACAAAAGCATTTAATATACTTGGGTTAAGATTGGAAATGGTAAAACGGGCTTGAGGGTGTTCCTCTAACTGTTTTTTACACCCTGTTGATAATGTCAGGATGCCTGCTATGAATAGAATGAGTTTTTTCATTTTAGTAAGTTTATGAATTAAAATGTAGCACTTAAACCTAGTGTATATGTTTTTGCACTTGGATAAGCACCATAATCAACCCCTTGTGCAGAATTACTACCCCCAAACGAATTTACTTCAGGATCGTAACCCGAGTAAGGAGTAATGGTAAAAACATTTGTTCCGCTCACATAAAAATTCATAGCTTTTATAAAGCTTTTACCTGTAAGGGGAAGTGTATAATTAAGACGTATGTTTTTTAACCTGAAATACGAGGCATCCTGAATATAAAGATCGGATGTTCTGTCTACCGAGCTCAGCGTTGGCTGAGGGTTATAATCATAAGTGTTGCGTAAATGATTATATGGGATACCGTTTGAAGTTAAGTTATACAAGAAAAGGTTATTAACCCTTGCACCCTTAACTCCTTGAAATGTAGCCGTTAAGGTGAATTTTTTATAGGATAGATTTGAAGTTAACCCATATATAAATGTTGGATAAGCGCTTCCAACAACCATATTATCGGCCGCGTCAACCGTGCCGCTATTGTTCCTGTCTAAATAAGTTTGTTTACCATTAGCATCAAAACCAGTAAAGTGAAGCGTGTAAAACGATCCTAATGGCTCGCCTACTCTAACTATGCCACCATATAATAGGGTTACATCTAAATTATTCTTAGTTTCTAAAACCGTATTATGGTTTATAGCAATGTTGCCGTCAAGATCCCATCTAATTCCCTTATTATTTACTATAGTAGCACCCGCAGAAAGTTCAATACCTCGGTTTCTAACCCTGCCAACATTATCAATGGTTGATGTATAGCCACTAGATGGTGGAAGTTGAACAGTAGCTAACAAATTTTTAGTGTCTTTATTATAAAAATCTATAGCTGCCCTATAACGGTCGTTATCAATGCCAATATCTAAACCGATGTTGGTTTGAGCCGTTGTTTCCCATGACAGATTAGGATTAGGCAAGGTTGGCGCAAGACCCACAACTAAACTTGTGCCACCACCCTGACTGGTATTTACCACGTTACCCAATGATAAGGATTGATAAGGTTGTATGGCGGGATTACCTGTTAACCCGTAACTCGCGCGGAGCTTTAAGCTGGTTAACCACTTATAATTGTCTTTTATAAATGATTCTTCAGCCACTCTCCAGCCTATAGCGGCCGAAGGGAACAAACCATATTTCTTATCTGCACCAAATACTGAAGCACCATCTTCCCGCAGGGTAACGGTTAGCAAATACTTGTCAAGATAAGTAAAGTTTGCGCGGCCAAAAACCGAAGCTATTACATTGGTAATGATATCGGTTAAAGGCTTGGTTACGTTACCTGCTGATTGGAAGTTATAATCTTTTAAGTCGTCAGATAAATAACCGGTTCCTTGCATTGATAAAGTTTTGTTTGTTTTGGTTTGATAGGAAGTCCCTAATAATCCATCAAATTGTAAACGAGGAGCAAGTTTTACAGAATAGTCCATAAAATCCTCTGCAAGCATATCTAACGAGTTCATTTGGTTTAAATTACCTAAACCTACTCCCGATGTTACCGCCACTAATGTTTTAGGCAAATAAACATCCCGGCGGAAATCTTCGGTTACGCCTGCAAACCTTATGGTATTGTTTAAACCTTTTAATATTTTTACTTTAAGGTCCATGCCAGCCTGCACATGTGTAATATTTGTCTGGTCTAACGACGATTTAATATAATTTACAGGGTTTTCCATGTCTATACCACTAAAGCTATAAATCCTGGGGCTTGCATAAGTACCGTCGGCATTATAAACTGCTGCCGATGGTGTGGATAAAAGCACCGAACCAATTCCAGATTTACCCAGTTGCTCTGTAGGTGTTCCGTCAGCCGGAGAAAAACCGTTCAATGTACTTTTAGTACCAAATACATTGGTATGAATTGATACCCTATCATTCAGTTCTGAGTTTAAGTTGAGCCGGAATGAACCTTTTGTAAAGTTTGAACTTTGAGCTATACCATCCTGATTTAAGTAGTTAATGGAGGTATAGTACTGTGTTTTTTCTGAACCCCCATTAAAACTTAAAGAATGGCTCTGTGTATAAGCTTTTCTGAAAGCCAGGCTTTGCCAGTCGGTATTGGTATGTGGTACTGTTGTAAGAACAGAAGGTATTGGTTGGCCGGAATTTTGATAAACCTGGGCCACATAAGCGATGTATTCATCGCCACTCATCAAATCAAGCTTTTTACTGATGTTTTGTTCGCCTACGTATGAATCGAAAATGATACGTGATTGACCAGATTTTCCCATTTTAGTGGTTACCATTACAACACCGTTTGCCGCCCTTGAACCATAAATAGCCGTTGCAGACGCGTCTTTTAAAACCTCAATAGATTCTACATCGCTGGGGTTAATTGCGGCTAATCCGTTTGTTGAGCTTGAGCTTAATGCCGAATTAAATTGCGGTACGCCATCAATAACAAACAAAGGCTCATTGCCACCGGCAATTGAACTGGCCCCTCTGATGCGAATTGAGATACCACTACCTGGCTGCCCTGATGAGGTTTGTACCTGCACACCCGGAAGACGGCCCTGCATGGCACTTTCTATAGAAGCGATGGGTAAGGCTTTAATGTCTTTACTGGAGATAGAAGAAACCGCGCCTGTAAGATCACTTTTCTTTACTTGCCCATAGCCTACAACAACTATTTGTTCAAGCAACTTTGCATCGCTAATTAGTTTAACTACCAGATTTGCGCGACTGCCTACAACTACTTCCTGAGTTTTATAACCCACATAGCTAACTACTAATACAGTATTATTGTCAGGAACGCTTAACAAAAAATTTCCATGAGCATCTGTAGATGTACCTTTTGCACTTCCTTTAGTTAAGATGCTCACTCCAATAAGCGTTTCATTATCGTCCTGACTTACTACCTGGCCAGAAATTTTACGGCTTTGCGCAAATAATGTTCCGGCCATGCAAAGCAGGCCTAACAGCATGTAAATTTTTTTCATATAAAGTTAAATTAGGTTAATTGAAGTGTAACAAATGCGTTACTTTTAAGCAAGATAGGTGCTTTTTCTCCTATATAGGCGTGGTTATCATTAAATATTTGTGCAATCGTTCCCGGGAACGATTGCACAAATATCCATTTAATAAACTAATTATTTGGATTATAGTTTGTTATAACCTCAAATAAAATATTCAAAAAATAAGTATTAAAATTACTGGTAAACAAGAAAAGGCCCTTATGGCCTTTTCTTGTTTAAGATATTACTATAGTTTAAATATCTCTTTTAGTTTACCTTCCAGTTCAGCGTTTTTTAAATTTTTAGCAATAATCTTCCCATCGGGCCCTATTAAATAGTTTTGGGGGATAAAACTAATTTTATATAATACTCCGGCTTCGTTTGCCCAATATTTAAGATCGGAGACCTGAGTCCAGGTTAGGCCATCATCTTTTATCGCTTTTAACCAGTCAGCTTTACCTTGAACCCTATCTAAAGAAACACCTACTATGGTAAAATTCTTTCCTTTATATTGGTTGTATATCTTAACAACATTAGGGTTCTCTTGCCTGCAAGGGCCGCACCA
>JANXTT010000122.1 GCA_025352225.1 Mucilaginibacter sp.
CGTTTACAGACCGTGCCTTAACCAGATCGGCTTTTTTACCCATAAAAAAATTACGGTCGGTTAATACAGATAATGCCGAAGCTCCCGCTGCGGCATACGCCATGGTAACATCAGCAACCTTCACCTTATCATTAATAATCCCTTTTGATGGCGACCTGCGTTTAAATTCAGCTATAATACCGGTACGCTCCGGGTTAAGCAAAAAATCCCGGAAGGAGTACGTTTCTCTATGAAAAACATCCGATTCTTCCAGCTTGGCGTATGATACCCTGGCTTTAGCCTGCGCTACTTCTTTCTTTTTATTAATTACTATTTTATCTAGTATATTCATTTATAACATTTCATTCGTCATTACCGGATCAGGCAAATTGCTAACGCTACTAAAGTTTTAGCTTATTTGCCATCTCGCGACGACGCGTTTTATTAATTTAAATTTTCACAAAATGCCCGGCAACTTCGTCCATTGCTCCACCTTCCATGGGGCGGTGAGCTAACCAATTGCCCATCATTTCTTTACCATATTCTGTCAACACAGATTCTGGGTGAAACTGAACGCCCCTAACATCATATTTTTTATGCCGCAACGCCATAATCGAGCCATCGGCCTCGTCAACGGCGGTAACTTCTAATATATCGGGTAAACCCTCATTAGCTACCACCCAGGAGTGGTAACGCCCTACCTTAAACTCTACCGGCAAGCCCGCAAAAAGTACCTCATTAGTATCTGTTACTTTAATGGGGGTTGCTATGCCATGCTTTGGCCTGCTTAAATTAAGTAAAGTACCACCAAAAGCTTCGGCAATAGCTTGCTGGCCCAGGCATACCCCAAAAATACTTTTGGTAGGCGCGTACACTTCTATAACTTTTAAAAGCAAGCCTGCTTCGGTTGGTATTCCGGGCCCTGGCGAGAGGATGATCTTATCAAAGTGTTCCACATCTTCCAATGCAAATTTATCATTTCTCCATACCTCACATTCAAGGCCAAGCTCATTTACTAAATGCACCAGGTTGTAGGTAAACGAATCGTAATTGTCTATAATTAATATATTGGTTTTCATTGCTTTATTATAAAATTGCTGTAGGCACTTGTTTAGCTGGGGCATTAAGGGTTTCGGCCATTTCCATTGCCTTTCGTAAAGCCGCTATCTTGTTATTTACTTCGCTCAGTTCGCTTTCCGCTACAGAATCCGCTACAATACCAGCCCCTGCCTGGTAATGCAGTACATTGTTTTTACTTAAAAACGAGCGGATCATAATGGCATGATTAAAATCGCCATTAAAACCCAAATACCCTATAGCCCCACTGTAAAACCCGCGCTTAGTAGTTTCGTTGGCATCAATTATCTCCATTGCACGATACTTAGGTGCCCCGCTTAATGTACCTGCCGGGAAAGTATCTGCAACAATTTTAAAAGATGAAACTCCTGCTTTAAGCTTTCCACTTACGTGGGATACCAGGTGGATGAGGTGCGAATAATACTGAACCTCTTTAAAGGCCTTCACCTGTACGTTTTCGCAATGGCGGCTCAGGTCGTTGCGGGCAAGGTCAACCAGCATTACATGCTCGGCAGACTCTTTTGGATCATTTTCCAATCGGCGGGCCTCTTCAATATCACTTTCATCGTTACCTGTACGTTTAATAGTGCCCGCTATCGGGAAAATATTTGCCACCCGGTTCTTAATCGTAATCTGGGCTTCGGGCGACGACCCGAATATCCTGAAATTGCCGTAATCGAAATAAAATAAATATGGGGATGGATTGATT
Source organism: Mucilaginibacter sp. (assembly GCA_025352225.1). Lineage (GTDB taxonomy): Bacteria > Bacteroidota > Bacteroidia > Sphingobacteriales > Sphingobacteriaceae > Mucilaginibacter. The sequence goes on from JANXTT010000122.1 coordinate 1,766, forward strand.
GACCGTAATGCGCGGTACACATTGAACTCATCGCCCAAAAACGGTTTGGAAAACCCCCTCGAAGGCACAATCTGAAAAACATCCCCCCTAAAAATATGCTTCTTCATTTTTTCCACCAGATCCATAAAACCCTGATCGGTAAGGTTTGAGCTTTCAGGGCCATTACTTTCAAAATGATATTCGGGGAAGTTTTTATTTTTGATCAGGTATTCTATCTTTTGGATCCCCTCTTGCCCATCGTTAACTTCATATTGGTTATTAAATATGTATAGTTCATTTTTAAAATGGTCTATCGCTATAATGTACCTGTAAATATGATACTGCATTTCGGGCACTTTGCGTAAGTCTTCCTCAACCTTTTTTAAAGTTATAGTTTCGTAATGCTCTACGGCTTCGTGGGTAAAATAGCCAAACAACCCGTTTGATATCATTTTTAGTGGCGTGTCTTTAACTTCAAACGACGCCAAAAAACTTTCAATCTCAGCAACAAGCTCAAAATCACCGCGCTTAATAGTTAAGTCGGTTCCGTCAGGATATTTTTTTTGGAGTTCGCCATCATTTAGTATCAAGCCAGCAATGGGTTCGCAGCAAATATAGCTCATGCTGTTTTCGCGGCTATGGTAATCCGAGCTCTCAAGCAATAAAGTATTAGGGAAAACATCCCTCAAGCGCAGATATATGCTTACAGGTGTTGTGGTATCAGCAAGTAACTTTTTATAGGTTGTTGTTAATTTATATTGTTTCATTTGTTTTAGTATCGTTTGTAAAGTTATATAAAAATAAAAACCCGGCTAGGTTAGCTGCCGGGTTCTTTATTAGGTTTAAAATTGCTAGTAATGCAATCGATCAAAGAATCATCAGGCTGCCGTTATTAAACGGTGCCACCAACTAAGGTTAAATGTGATCTTTGTCATATGAATGGCAAATTTATAAAGATTTTTGAAATAGCAAATTTTTTTTTAAAAAAGAATTATTATTGATTAGCCAAGCAATGGCCTGTGGCTTTGTACAATAGCCGCTACCATAACAACAATGGCAAGTAAATAAAATACAACAATTGCACGGTGCTTGGCTTCGGGCAGTATAGCTTTTTTAGATTTGCTATACCCTACCGTAATCAAAATGATGGCAAATATCATCATAGCAACGTGTTCTACCGTCCAGTAACGGGTATCGGCTTGTTTCATGGTTTCGCTGGTAAATTTCACAAGCGGACTTAAAAAGTAAAGTACTAAACCAATAAGTAATTGCGTATGTGCCGATATTAACGCGAATAAGTTTATTTTACGGTTAACATTAGTATAAGTTTTTTTACCAAGCAGCCCTAGTAAAGATTGTATAATGGCTATAACTACTAATATAAAAACTATATACCTGAAACCTGAATGCAAATGTTTAACAATGCTGTATAAATCCATGGTTGATGCTATTTAGAATGCGAATATACAAGAAATATTGATGTTGTTAATTGCAACATATAACGTTAAACCTGGAAACTAAATTTGCCCATCAACACCGCTGGGTTATCACTTATTTGTAACGGTTGGCCACATATGGCCTCGTTACCTAATAAGGCGAATAAGATAGCTTCCTTAGCATCGGGTGCAATACCTAACTCATTTGTATTGGTAACATACACTTCGGGCAGCGTTTTTTGTAACCGTTGCATTATAAACGGGTTGCAGGCCCCGCCCCCACTCACAAATAACTTCAGTTGGTATTGTGAATAATATTGAATAATCGTCCGGGCAATAACGTCGGCCGTAAAAGCACTCAAGGTAGCAACTACATCCTGCGCGGAAGCATTGTTTGTTTCGGATTTTTGTTGCGCCGCTTCCACATAATCCCAGTTAAATAATTCGGGCCCGGTAGTTTTAGGCAACAAAGCATTAAAAAATGGGCAATCAAGCAAGGCTTGCAACAAAGGTTCATTTACCATCCCGGCAAATGCAATTTGCGAATCTTGGTCGTAAGGCAAGTTAAAATGTTTTTTACATGCAGCATCAATCAAGGTGTTTCCAGGCCCAACGTCGGTACAGCTAATTTTATTCGTGTCGCCATCGGCTGGTAAAAATGTTAAGTTGGCTATGCCTCCTATGTTTAATAATATCCTGTTTTCACCGTGTTTACTCCCCATTATTACATCGCCATATAGTGCCAGCGGTGCGCCTTGCCCGCCCGCTGCCAGGTGTTTTTGTCTAAAATCACTAATGGTTAATATCCCGGTTTTTACCGCGATATGGTCACCATCGCCTATTTGTAGCGTAGCGTTTGGATATTGAGGTTGTTGGTGTAAACTTTTGGGCGCATGGTATACTGTTTGGCCATGGCTGGCTATATAGTCTACCATCTCCGGGTTCATATTCCATTCCTTTAAACACTCCAGCACTATTTCTGCATGGTAATTTCCAATAAAAACATTTAAGAGGCAAAGCTTTTCCAAATCAACCATTTTGCGAGAAAACACTTGCCTCACTTCGCTTTTAAATGCTTCGGTATAGGGCTGGGTTTTAAACTGAAGAAGTTCAAACCGGGTATTTAGCCCATTACCTACAAACCGGCAAAGCGCCACATCAAGTCCATCAAGCGAGGTGCCCGACATTAATCCCACGCCAATTCTTTCGTTTTTTTGTGCCGATGTAAGCAGTTTTTGCAAATTTGGGTTTAGATGGTTCATTGTTCAAAGTTAAAAATAACAGCAGTTGCAAAAATTATATTCCATAATTAGCGGTTAAATGTATTAAATTAGAGTTATCTAAAGCAAAAGCCTTGAACCAAGAAATTCCTGTTCCGCAAAAACCAGCGTTACCCAGCCGCCTGTTATCCCTTGATGTATTTCGTGGGTTAACCGTTATGGCTATGATACTGGTTAATAACCCGGGTGATTGGGGCCATATTTATGCTCCATTAGAGCATTCGGCCTGGAACGGATGCACCCTTGCTGATTTGATTTTCCCTTTCTTTTTATTCATTGTTGGGGTATCTATAGTGTATGCCATGGATAGTAAAAAAGCCAATCCGGCGCAACACAATAAACTAATCATTACCATCCTAAAACGTACATCAATCCTGTTTTTCCTGGGTTTGTTTATGTCTATATTTTGGTTTTTTGATGTTTACACGGTGCGTATTCCCGGCATATTACAGCGCATTGCATTGGTATTTGGCATTTGCGGTATTATATTTATTAAAACTGGACGCAAAACACAGCTATGGATATTTTGGCTGATTTTAATTGTGTACTATTTAATGATGACTTTAATACCTGTACCTCCAACAGGCCATGCCAACCTTATGCCCACAACCAACCTGGGTGCCTGGGTTGACCGTACCTTACTTGGAACTGCCCATTTATGGAAAGAATCGATAACCTGGGATCCGGAAGGCATACTTGGCACCCTGCCATCTGTAGCCACTGGGATATTTGGTATGCTGGCAGGTACGTGGTTAAAGCGCAAGGATGAGAGTGAAGGCTATAAAGTAGCCTGGATGTTTTCGTTTGGCGTAGTGGCTATTATAGCCGGACTAATTTGGGGATCGTTTTTCCCTATCAACAAGGCTTTATGGACCAGTTCGTTTGTACTCTATACAGGTGGACTGGCCGCCATTGTATTGGCCTTATTTTACTGGATAATTGACGCCCAAGGGTACAAAAATTTTACTAAACCCTTTGTTATTTATGGTATTAACGCTATTACAGTTTACTTTTTTTCGGGGCTAATAGCACGCTCTATGAATATGGCCAAAGTTGAGTTAAACGGCAAAGTTGTTAGTGTTAAAGACTATGTTTTTCAAAGTTTTTATGCGCCCTATTTATCACCAATAAATGCTTCATTTGCCTGGAGTATCAGTTTTGTTTTATTTTGGATGGGGGTTTTATGGTTAATGTATAAGCGGAACATTATTATTAAAGTATAAAATGCTTTAATAAAAAAGTGCTGTCGTAAATTACGGCAGCACTTTCAGAACTGTTTTCAAAGGGTAGTTAAATATTTGTGCAGCTATTTATTGTTGATCAACCATGGTTTTTATTATTAAGCCATTTGATGCCACCAAAACTTTTTCTGCAATACTGTTTCCATCTTTTAAAGATAGCTCATATGACACTCTTCCTTTTTTTACGATCTCGTCGGCTCCTTGAATTTCTAATTCAGGAAAGTTTTTCTTGATACCATTTGTTACATCAGCAGGCAAACTAGAAACCGGTAAGCCAAATTCTTGCGAAACGAGGTTTCCATTTTTATCATAAACTAACTGATGTGCATATTGTTCCACATTAAAAGTTGCTTTGTAGTGTTTACCATCCTTTTCCCAATCTACTTTTGTAAATTTTGGATACTTGGCAGAAAAATCCTGTGAAATTTCTGAAGGAAGATCTTGTGCACCTATATATTGCGCTTTCGCGTAAAATCCAAATCCTAAGGAGAATATAGCAACCAGTGTTATTAACTTTTTCATATTGATAATGATTTATTTGTTTTAATAAATTAATTTCAATAGCAAAGATACAAATTTATCTATATTGCAACAAAATGTTTTTATTTTTATTGATTTTTTAATAAAAAAGCCAATACATTGTCATTATTTTATCTTTGTATACTATTACGTATATATTTTTAACATATTTTCAATACACGCAACAATAATATATTTAATAAGTGATTTAGTATTCATTAGATAAGTAATAGCTAAACAGATGTGGATTATTGATAATAAAAATCAACAATACAGTATTGTTAAGCGCTTGTATATTTATTATTATATAATTATTAAATAATGTTATTTACTCTATTGTTCTAATAAGCTCCGACAATGTAATTTCATCTAATATTACCCTTACAGAAAGTTTTTGCTCATCATACATCCACTTAATTAGCCTGATGTAGCCATCGGCTATTTCTATTCCAGTAATATCTCCATCATCAAAGCAGCAACATCCACTATTAAAATAGGTAGGCTTGTATCCTGAAAAATCAGGCATAGTGTTAATATTATTACCGATCCGTTTAATTATTTGATCCCGAATATCCTTTATCACCTGCTCGTCTTTTTTATTATTAGCCGCCTCTAACTGCCGATACAGACGCTCCAGGTGAGTTAATGATTCAAATACAGCCTGATGGGTGTGCCCGGTAATTAAAAGCGTGCCGGGCTGCTGTGCACTCCATTGATACATCATGGTATTATGGAGTGTTTTTAAATGATCATCAACAGATGGCGTGTTCAGATTAAGCCCCAGGTACATTTGTATCGGGCCCCATATATCGGCAATAAACCACTTGCTAAATCCGTTGCCATCACTTTGCATGTCTCCCTGGTGTCCATGGGTCATAAAAATATCCAATGCCTGCCCATTCACAGTGGTTTGCAAAACAACCCCTTCGTATATAGGTAAAGTTCTTTTGTAAATCCGCTCCAGGTTTAGTTCGGCCAAAGGGTCATTATCCCAATATAGATCATGATTGCCAAAAACTTTTATAAATGCCTCGCGATTGGCAAACAACCTTTCTTTTTGAAAACTAGGATTGTTTTTCCGTTTAACCCTGCTCACTTTGTTCTCCCAAAGTTCTTCGCCATCGCCTAAATTAATATAGGTAAAGTTATTTTGGTTATAATGATCTAATGCGGCCACGTAATTTTTTTCGGCAAATGCAAAAATATCTGACCCATTTTTTGTGCCCTTATGCTGATCTGAAAATATAATAAAATGCTGCTCAGGGTCAAAAGATATAACAGGGCCTTTTTTACCCGGCTCTGTAAGGATGCTCTGTTTTAACTCAGACAAGGCGGTAAACACACGTTGCTTATCAGGGCGCGAAGCGTACTTGTCAGACAAATAACCAAGGGGTTTCCTCAATATCGTTTGTAAGATTTTTTTGATCATCTTAATAATCCATCATTTTACAGGTATTAACGAAAACACCAGAAAATAGTTAGTGTAAAACAAATTTTAAAACATAAAAAAAGGGCAAGAAACCAATCTTGCCCTTTATATAATATAATTAAAATTATAAATACGACTGCAACAGGTTACTCCTTGAAGTATGGCGTAAACGCTGTAAGGCTTTATCTTTTATCTGACGAACACGCTCACGGGTAAGGTTATATTTCTCGCCAATCTCTTCTAAAGACAGGGGGTAGTTGTTACCCAAACCAAAAAACAGAACGATAACCTCGCGCTCACGCTCGGCTAAGGTAACCAGCGAACGCATAATTTCTTGTGAAAGAGACTCTTCCATTAAAAAATCATCAGTTGTGGGTTCGTTATTCTGCAAAACATCCAACAATGTATTTTCTTCGCCCTGTACAAAAGGAGCATCCATTGATACATGGCGGCCAGAGTTACTTAATGAATCACAGATCTTATCTTCCGTGGTTTCAAGTATATCAGCTAATTCCGCTTGTGATGGTTCGCGCTCATATTGTTGTTCAAGCTTAGAAAAAGCCTGACGGATTTTATTTAATGACCCAATCTGATTTAATGGCAACCGTACAATACGTGATTGCTCCGCAACAGCAGATAAAATAGATTGACGGATCCACCATACAGCATAGGAGATGAATTTAAAACCTTTAGTTTCGTCAAAACGTTTGGCGGCTTTAATTAAACCTAAGTTACCTTCGTTAATTAAATCGCCCAGGGTAAGGCCTTGATTTTGATATTGCTTTGCTACTGATACAACAAAACGCAAGTTGGTTTTTGTTAATCGTTCTAACGCGGCCTGATCTCCCTCTCTGATTTTTTGTGCCAAAATAACTTCTTCATCAGCAGTTATTAAATCTACTTTGCCAATCTCGGTCAAATATTTATCAAGCGACTGAGATTCGCGATTGGTAATGGATTGGGATATTTTGAGTTGTCTCATTTGTTATAATAAAATGAATAAAAAACATTGCACAGATTGCCGTACAATATAGCGAAATTACTTTTGCTTTAGAATGTTAACGGAATAAATATTGTGAAAATTGTTAATATTTATCATATCTGATATTATATGACACAACTTTGAATAAAAAATCTCGTTACCCTGGCAATTAACATTTTTTAGGAAGCTTAATGATACTGGACATTGTAGCCCCGCTTTTTGCATTTATCTGCAATGCTTCTTAAAATATTACTGCGCTCTTTATTTAACGTATAACTATCCTAAATTGTTTCGTGGGTGCAAAGGTATGTTTTATTAATTGATTTATCAATAGTGCTAACAACGTAAACATGATAATTAATTAACTCCATATTAGCGCATTAAAATTGCAGCTACTTAAACTAAATTACATTGGTTGGAGAGCCACAAAAAAGCCCCGCCACAGTTGGGCGGAGCTTAAATATTCTTTTTGTTATTTATCTTCTCCGGCCAAAAATACGAAGTAAACTAAGAAATAAATTTATCAGCGTAATATACAGCACTAACGCTCCAATTATTGCCAGCTTCTTTCCCGAAGCAGATCCATATTCAATGCCGGCACCAATTCGTTTTAAAGTTTGCATATAGTATGCAGTTAGTCCAACAAATACAACAACGCCTACGTAACTTATGATGTAATCGAACTGACTACTGCCAATAAAATAATTAACAAATGAGCCAATAACGATCCCTATCATGCCTATCCATAAGATTTGACCCATTTTAGTTAAATCCTGATGCGTATAATAGCCGGCTACAGCCATTACAGCAAATACTAACGACGAGGTAATGAACACCCCCAGCACCGACGCAGCGGTATACGCTAAAAACACCAAGCTTAAACTAATGCCTATCACGGTTGCATATGATATAAAAAGGGCTATTAATATTGGATAAGAAAGCCTATTATATCCAAATTGCATTACCATTGCAAAAACCAACGGTGAGAACATAGCTATGTACCCTAGCCCTGATAGGCCTCCTGTTGTTGGGTCAACTATCAACTGTAGTAAAGTAGCGTTGGTTGTAAATAAATAGGTTGTTAACGCTGATATTGCAAGTGCTACAAACATCCAGGTAAATACACCCGATAAAAACCGGCGCGAGGCAATGCTGTCCAAGTCCTCGGCTTCAATCACGTTATCGTAAGTAAAATTCAATTTGTTATTTTCCATTTTAATTAATTTATATCTAAAGTTAATAATTATCTATGATCTGTTCAATTCAATCGTTTAATCAGTTGTTCTTCAACCAGTTTGTACACCTGTAAAGGCTTTAACGCCCGCCAGCCAAGATCGTCCAAAACGCCTCCAAAGTTAATATAGTAATCAATGTTATTATGTTTAAACTCATCAATAACATGATCCCTAAAATTAATGCCCGCTATCCAGCCGTCCTCAACTTCCTGAAACCATTCTTCATAATAACAATCGTCTGAAGAGTGAAAGTTCAATATATTCTCCCCTATTAGGATAAATTTGGTAATCCCTTCTCCTATCATCACTTCTATTATCTCGCGTTTAAGCAACATAATATCGTTGTCTATAGCATCGTTCCACTCACCAATCAGTTCAATAATGCTGTAATTCCGATCGTAATCGGCATAAAGCACTTTTAAATACAGGGTGCTGGAGCCAAACGAATCCCATTGCGGGTGTAGCAAGTAGTTATAAACCTGCTTATCAAACTCAAATTCATTGTATTCCGTTTCGTAAAAAGGCGACCGCTCGTCCTCGGCAGCAACATAATCATCTCTCCAACGGTAATACGGTTCAATCTCGTGCATATATCCTAACCCAACCTCTCCAAAAGGCTTTTTAATTTCTACTCAATTACGCACCTTACTTATAATTTTCAACCGCTTTGCGTACACTGCCATGCTTTGCAAGCAAATCGGCAGCTGTTTGCTCATCAGCCCCGGTCTCTGCCATTACCATGCGCGTACCACGGTCAATCAGTTTATTGTTAGACAATTGCATATCAACCATCTTACTGCCTTTAACTCTGCCCAATTGTATCATTACCGCGGTACTCAGCATATTAAGGGCCAGCTTTTGTGCCGTCCCGGCTTTCATCCTTGTTGAGCCTGTTACAAACTCCGGACCAGTAACCACTTCTACCGGATATTGGGCCGCTTTGGCAACCGGGCTGCCAATATTACATACAATGCAGCCAGTAGTAATGTTATTTCGGTTGGCCATTTCCAATCCGCCAATAACATAGGGCGTTATGCCCGATGCCGCTATGCCAACTAACGTATCTTTATCATTGATATTATAGGCCTGTAGGTCCGCCCAGGCCTGTTTGCTATCATCTTCGGCAAACTCAACCGCTTTGCGGATCGCTCCATCACCACCTGCTATAATGCCTATCACCCAATCAAACGGAACACCATAAGTAGGGGGGCATTCCGAAGCGTCAACAACACCTAAACGGCCACTGGTGCCTGCACCTATGTAAAATAAGCGGCCGCCTAATTTCATCCTTTCGGCAGTAATGGCCACCAGTTTTTCTAATTGCGGAATTGCTTTTTCAATGGCATTAGGTACCGTCTTATCCTCGTTGTTTATGCTGCGGAGTATTTCTCCAACAGACATATGTTCGAGGTTATGATAGTGGGATTCTTTTTCGGTAACTATTTCCATGTTGCTGATCATGGTATAAAATTCGGGAATAAATTGGAAAGCGTAAAATGTAATTACGCCATAATCAGTAAATATTAAGCCATTAGCCTTCTCTTTATTTGCACGGCATAGGTTACAAATTATAAGTAATTGCAGTATAATAAAAACCGCCAACGGCCGGGCCGCCTAAAAAGGAATTATAATATTTATTAGTTAGGTTACTGGCTCCAATTTTAAGGTTAAGCTTTGTTTTGAAAAAATCGTAATTCACCTGTGCATCTATGGCTCCATAGGCATCAACATTGCCATTAACTAAAAATGATTGCCAGTAATAACCACTTTGCCATTTATAAGTAACGTTAAAACCCAGCCCCTTTACCACCTTGTTTCCGCCGAAAGAAAAATTAGTTATCCATTGCGGGGTATTAAATCCATCTTCCAGGGCATCGTCATGCGAGGCGCGGTGCAATTTAGCATAAGATACATTGCCCGATAAAATATATTTACGCAGAAGCTTATAGGCTAAACCTATACTCCCTCCAAAATTGTACACCGTACTTTCAGAGTTTGTCCATACACGATAACGGCTTTGCCTGGTTTTATCGTTCAGGTAATAAGGTATGGAATCGGGGTTTGAGGTTTTAGGAACGTTAACCTCTACCTGGGCAATAAAATGATCGTATTTATTATAGTAAAAATCAACATCGGCACTTAATTTTTCGCCCAAAAGGAGCGATTTATATCCTGCCTCAAAAGAATTGATATGTTCGGGCCGAAGATAGGTGTAAGTGTTTTTAATTAGTAACCCCTTTTGATTTGCAATAGCCGTATTGGTACTGATGCCGTTATTGAAATCGTTTTTAACTGCCGCCTGAAAATTATCAATAGAAGTTCGCAAATACGAATTTTCAAAAACACCGTTAGATACCACACGTAACCCCCCGATGCGTTTAACCCCACCACTATTCACATTAGAAAATGCCTCAAATATACTGGGGAAACGGTAACCACTTTGGTAAGAAACCCTGAAATTTTGCTCGATAACCGGCGAATACACTAGTGTAAAACGAGGGTTAAGCTTTAAGTCAAAATAATCATTTTTGTCTGCACGTAAAGTGGCCGATATTTTTAGTTTATCTTTTAAAAATGTTTTTATAACTTGTACAAAGCTGCCTGTTTTGCTATAAGTAAAATTATCAAACTCATGCCCGGCAACATAATTGATAAAATAATTACCATCGGGATGAATCAAATAAGTGCGATGATCAAATCCGGCAAGCAGGTCCATCCCGATCTTTTGCTTAAAAAAAGGAATAGCTTTCGATAGATCCACCTGTCCCTCCACATGGAACATATCATCTTTTACCCGCAATGCCGAACCAATGTCCCAATTATTAACGTCAGCCAATTCCATTAGTTTATTTTGGAAATCTGCGGTACCCGGCTGGTAACGCCCGGCATCGGCAAACTGCCTGGCTTGTTGTAAAGCCTGTATCACTGCTGACCCACTACCAGTTGCCGCGTTAAACCCCTTAGTAAAATCGGCATACCAGGCGGCATCTGGCTTGTAATTACGGTCCTGATTCTCTGCCGCGGAACGCAGATTATATGATTTGCCGGTATTTTCACTTGTCCAGTAACCTAGCATGTGGTAAAATGTATGCTTAAATTCTAAAGCATGTTGCTGTAAAACGTACCCTTTCAATCTAAACCGGTTAGCGCGCTGATAAATATTATCCAGATCGGTGAAACGATAAGTATAAGTTAAACGAGTATTCTGATTGATGTTATAGGCTAATCCCAAATCGGCTTTGATGTTTTGCAAACCATAACTGGTAACGTCTTTCTCCGCGTACCCAGTACGGGCAACTACATATTGTTTGCCACCAAGTGTAATGGTCTTCCGGTCGGACGATTCATTGCCATAGCCATTAATAGGGTCATATCCCGGGTTATCGGGGCCACTATTTATGCCAAGTTTTGCATTTGCTGCCCCATTCTGATCTGTTGTATTATCTGCTATCCAATCATATCCCTTAGTTAATGTTCCATTGATTTTAAAAGCGAGCTTTGGTGATAACACTTGAGCAAGCCTGAAACTTGTTTCTGAAAATAATCTTGCTGTTGTCTCGGGGTCGTTCACATGGTTAATACCCGTTTTTTGTTGAATACTGATAACCTGGCTGGCAAAAGGATCCTTTGTGATAAAATTTGCCAGGCCGTTAAGGGCATTCAAACCGTATAATGCTGAAGCGGTACCCGGAATAATTTCAACACCTTCAATATCCAGATCGCTTGGCCCCATTGCATTTCCAATGGGCGCACCTAAATGAGGTGCCATATTATCTACCCCATCAACCAACTGCGCAAACCTAACATTTGTTGTATTGGCGAAGCCCCGGGTATTAATGATACGAAAACCCAGGCTGGGTGTTATTAACTGTACCCCCTTCACGTTTTCAAGCGCGTCGAAAAAAGACGGGGCGGCAGAAAACTTTAAATCTCGGCTATTTACTTTTTCAATGCTCACAGGCGAACGCAACAAGCTTTCCTTGATTCTGGATGCGGTTACTACAACTTCTCCTAATTGTTTTTGCTTTACAACTAATGTATCGACATTTATTTTTTGACTGGTTTGTGCATAGCTATATGCAGTTATGCTTGTCAAAAAACATATAAGGAGAATATCTCTATTCATACATTTCGTTATATTTTTATTTATATAACGAAATACGCTAAAATCTTCCTCTTCTAAAAGTAAAAATCAAAATTTATCCAATCAGATAATTAAAGCCAATCAGAGATCAATGTTTTTATGATTTTCCTCCAAAAATCTTTTAAAGCTGGCATCCAATATATGATATTGCTCAATGGCTTTCAATCCTTTTTCGGTAACTACGGCACTCCCGCCACCTTTGCCACCCCTATGGGATATTACCACGGGTGTATCAAACCGATCATTCATGTCATTTACCAGATCCCATGCTTGTTTGTACGACATTTCCATTTGCAGGGCAGCTTGCCTAATTGATCCCGATGCTTTGATACGCTCCAATAATTCTACACGGCCAGGGCCCAGCAGGCGGCCACTGTCCAACTCAATCCATATCCTTCCATTTAATCGTAATGGCGCTGCCTTTTCCATCATTATCTGTTTACCGATAAGAGCATCAATAACCACACTAAAATTTAACCCCTGTAATATGCGCTAAATGATGATTACTATGCCAGGCATACAGGCCAAGTTGTTTGCGTAAAGGCACAACATCGCCTGTTGCAGGGTGCACAAAAGTCCGTTCCCATTGTACGTCCGTCATGTTTTCAAGCAGGGCAACCAGCCGGGTATGTATACCTTCAAGCATTGCTAACGAGGGCTCAAGTGGCAGTTTATAATCGGGCAACAAGGCCCATTCAGCTTCTTCGTACGGTTTAATAGTAGGGTTATCTTCAGTAAGTGCCAGTTTAAAACGGATAATAGCATTGGCATGG
>JANXTT010000005.1 GCA_025352225.1 Mucilaginibacter sp.
CGGGCAAACTTTATCTTTCATGGCATTTTTCCATAATGTTCTGAATGTTCTAAAGTAAACACTGCGTGTAGTAGTTGCGCATTTTCGCTCTAATAAATACGCTTCGTATTTTAAAATAAATTCAAGTCCTACACTGGTAAAGTCAATATCCTTTTCTTTTATGAAATTGGATAGGCTATTTTTTGTGGATTGGAAAGTAGCCGCGTAACCCAACCTGTTTTGAGTTTTAAGCAATTCAATTTGCTGGTCGAAATAGGCTAAAAGTTTACCCGCTTTGGGTTGAACAGCACCGCCCGTATATTTTCTGACCATTGCCTTGACATCTTCAAATGATATAGGTGCATTATTCCGACCTGCCGATAAGACAAATAAATCAACCTCTGATGAGATGGTCGATAGTAATAAATTGACAGATTTATGGTTAGCATGATTTTTATTTACACGTTGCTCCTTTTCCTCCCAGTTTTCTAAACTGCTGTATTTCTTAGTAGAAACTAATTGATCCTTTCGGTTTATAGTAATACGCAGCATAATAGGAAAAGCCGAACCATTGGGATTACTTTGCGGACGCAAAATAAATTTTGTGGATACTGACATAGCTAATTTTTTTAATCGTTACTTATCTTTAATTTGTTGGACTAAATAAATTTAGTCCAACATTAGTCCAACATTTCTTGTCTAACCCTACTTAAGCAAACCTAAGTAAAATGACTTAATCAATTGATAATGATAAATATACGAAAAATTATCAAACCCACAAATTTTAAAATTAGCCGAAATTAAGGCATGGCATGCAAGAGGTCATCGGTTCGACTCCGATATTCTCCACCTGATAATCAAGGCTTTTAGGATAATTTCTAAGAGCCTGATTTTTTGTTGGTACAACATAGGTACAACACCTTCCTTTATTTTTATTGTGTTTTCTTTACCGCCAACTGCGTGAAAACCTGAAATCGTCAGATTTTTTAGCCGAAATTTCTTCTCTGAGATGATTTTATTAGTATAAAAATATAAAAAATTCTTTTCTTAGCTAAAAGCTTAGTATTGAGTACATGCCTTTTGATACACTTTTAAAATCTCATCTATCAATGAGTCTGCAGCTCTGATTATGACAAACTTGAATTAAGGAAATTTGTAAAACAGAAAGGTAGGATAAAAAAATTATATTTGATACAAGTTAGCAGGCATGTGGCTGTTGACGGTATCAGCCCCAATAGTTATTGTAAAAAATGAAATTAGGTAAATTGGATTAATTATATGAGATACATACGAATATTACTTTTAAACTTAACTTTTGGACTGATTCTTTTCGGATGCAACTCTGATATGAAATCTAATGCTTCGAATAAAATCGATTCCAATATTAAATCTAACGCTTCGGCAAAACCAAAGTCTGAAAGGATAAAATCCTCTAATTATAAAGATAAAGATGAGATTCAGGCTCTTATTAGACAGATGCTTATATGGGCTGATTCTAAAAGTGCAATCGATGTGCTTCCAGTTTTGAGTAAAGATAGCATTTGTGTTGGATTTGATTTTAACAGGCAAAATCTAAATCTTGAGAAATTAAGAAAAACTGGATTTTTCGCTGATGAGTTCATTGATAACTATAATAGTATTGCACATACGCTTGACACAAAAATAAAAAACAAAGAATTCGAGAAGTGGAATATTTATGAACTTCCAACATTTAATTTTGCTAATGATGTGAGCCCTTGGTGTTCATGTCAGGATAATATGCCCTGGGACAATATAGAGGTTGAGCCTATTAAACTTAGCAATGATAAAGGAGAATTGAAATGGAATTGGGGAAAACTTGATTCACGCGTTGATTCGAGTTGGAAAGACTTCTCATATACATTTAGGGTTGTTAAAGTAGATGACAAATGGAAAATTTCCTATTTGCAAGGATTTGATTATAAAGAAAGTATTAAATAATAAAGAAATAATAACTTCTTTTTTGTTGCAATTATGCGAATGCTAATTATATGATGAGTCCTTGCTGTTCAGATCCATGGATATTAGTAACAGGTCCAACCTGCCATATGATGTCGATTTCATCCGTTTTTATATCAGGGATTTAAAAACTGTTGCCCGGATGGCAACCCACGAGCAGGAAATAGTCCCATAGTCAAGCCTGAATAAACACACATATGGGTAGCATCAATAAAAGAAATCATGAAAGGAACGTTATTTTAAATTATCTTACAAATTGCTTTTAATTCTGAAAAGACTTGCTCATTGAAATGCATAGTTATATGCAAGTCAATATAATATTCATGACTTTTTTAAATTTGTCTAAGTCCGCCTCTAAAACAGATATGGCTTCAGTTAGTTTGTGCCGCTCTTTATCATCAAAACGTTCCATTTTTCAAAACATCCTTGCTCGTGGCAAAATCGAAAGGGTCATATCCAATGACCACCCTCTTGATGTTATTCTGCGCAGCAGCAATATCAGTCGGCGAACGCTTGTTGAAATCAACAAAAGTTGGCGGACCCGGAATAGCGGGAGCAAGCATACCCAGCCGCGTTTCAACGGTAGGTGTCGGCGTTTTCATCATATCCTGTAATTTTTGCCGGGCAATCGCATACATTTTGCTATCGTCCCATTTGCTGGTATTATTAAATAACGCGCCCGTAGCAACACCAAAATATGCTTTGGCTTTTAATAGCACAACACGTTATATTTATATCCAGCTGGCATAAAGGCCATGTTTTTAATAGTTACCCTTATTTTCATTGTATGAATAATCAGTTTCAAAATGATATTTGCCTGATTTAACCCGGTAACTGGCCACGCCATTCTTAAATCCAATAAGCTTTATCGTTGCACTGTTATTTATCAGCAAACCAGATTCGGTGATACTTGTGGTATCGTCAGCAGGCATATCTAATCTCGTTTCTGTATTTGCAGGGATTGCTATATCTGCGATAAATTTATGTCCTTCGCACTTCCAGTCTATACTGATCCTGCCATAACCTGAATCATAATAACCCTTTGCAGCAAGCAGCTCTGTTGCACTATCGGGTTGCGGGCATAGGATGAATTTTTTAAATCCTGGATAATCCGGGTCAGGCTGAATACCTAAAACAGATTGAAATAACCAAGCCCCAACAGCCCCTCCACATGAAGGCATCTGCGCACCACTGCCATGCCAATCTTCCTGAAAAACGCCTACCTTGGTTAAGGTATTCCAGCTTGGGTAATCCTTTTTATTGATCATTTTATTAGCCAATACTGATTCATGATGATTTGCTAATGTTTGCAGCAGATAATTGATAGATACAAAGCCAGTTCCTATATGATCGCTCCTCAAATGTATGGCATCAACAAGCCTCTGATAGGTCAAGTCACTTTTATGGTCAGGAACCATTCCTAAAGCCAATGGCAAAACCTGTCCTGTCTGGCTATTGGTACTATCACCGTATAGCCCGGTTTGAGGATTGAAATATTTTTTATTGAACCTGTTTTTTACATCATTAGCAATAGCTGCATACTTTAAAGCATCCTGTTTGTTACCCAACAGGCCAGCTGTTTTACTTACTATTTTAGCAAAGTTATACCAGGCCGGCATGGTTGTCATCGGTGTTGGCACGGCATGTTGGGTTTTTGTATACGGATTATTCCAGTCGCCGGCGCCATTCCAGATAATCATCTTTTCTTTAGCGGCCACAGTATCCAGGTTTTGAGCAAAGTATGTATAATCGTCCCAGTTCTTCCCTTCGCCGGTTTCAGCTATCCTACCTAAAAAATCCACGTATCGACGCATCGCATTATACCCTTTTTCGAGTATCTGTCTGTTGCCATAATACTGATAATGTTCCCATGGCAAAAAAACGATCATACCGCTCCACCAAGGCGAATTCCAATCATACACCTGTCTGTTTACCATCGGTACAACAGACCCCAGATATCCCTGATCGTCCTGATTATCTGCCATGTCATTCCACCATCGCCAATATAAGTCACGTACATCAGTAAAGTAAGCTGCCGTATTAAACATATTCTGTACATCCTGTGTCCAGCCTTGCTTCTCCCGGTTGGGATCAGCCGGAAAATCATTGATATAATTACGGTGGCTACGCATAGCAACCTCAAACAGATTATTGAGGTACGGATTGGAACAGGTAAAAGAACCCGCATCTTTCAGATCAGCATTGATATATTGTATACTAATGTCTTCTACCCGAAGAGGCTCTTTTAAACCCTCCACCTTAATATCTGTAGGGCCCGGCTGAATAATGAAGCGTGGAGATAGTAAAGCGAGACCATCTTTGGCTAAAATAAAGGTCAATTTTGCCATATTATAACCCGGTCCGCTACCTGTAATGGTAATTTGCTGCCCGGCCTTGCCATTAACTTTTAATAAGGGCCAACCAACAGAAGCGGTTTCAAAATACGCATGGTCATCGTGTACTTTAATAGGTTTAATGATACCATTTATTCGGTTCGGTGGCCCTGATCGTGCTACAAGTTTGCCCGGAAGCCCCTGGATATCTTTTACGCTAAACCAATCTGCATCATTGTATTGCGGTTTATCCCAAGCTGTTTTTTGCAAACGGCGATCTTCGGCATACCCTGTCCATACATCGTTAAATGTTATTTCGCTGCGCAACCATTTCCATGTACCATCTGTTACAATAGTTTGCTGGCTTCCGTCTTCATACTTTAATTGCGCCTGTAGCATCAACCGGGGCGGGCCATCACCGTTTTGCCGCTGGCCAAAACCTAAGGACGGCGTACTAAAAAAACCATTACCCAAAACGGCACCGATAACGTTTTCTCCTTTGTTTAGTAAACCCGTAATGTTATAAGTAGCATACATTATCCTTTTACTGTAATCAGTAAAAGGCGGGCCCAAAACTTCATCGCCTACTTTTTTACCATTTATTGTAATATCTGCCATGCCTAAAGCGGCAAAATATAATATAGCTTCTTTTATCTTTTTAGGTGCTTGGAATGTTTTACGGAACATGGGTGCGGCAACAGAAGGGCAGGCATCCGGAGGGCATATGTCGCCATCATTTTGGGATGGCATTCCATCAACCAGAAATGGGGCGTGGCCATGTTCCCAGCCAGTACCATATTCTCGGGTAAATTTCATTAATGCCACATTCTTACCCGTCGAAAAAACTTCCATCTGCTTTACTGTAGTCATCTTTTTATTGTTACCCAAAACTTGCAAACGGATAAAACGATACTTTGCAGGTTTGAGGCGAAATACCTGTTCGCCGATGGTTTTAAGCTGATAATCCTGACTACTTTGGTCGGTTAAAACTTGATGATGAACGAAATTAAATTCATTTGAACCTAATACTTTAAAACGAAGCGGGAATGATGCACTATCACCTGGAAATAGTTTGATCATTTCAATTGGCATTGATTTACCTAAATCCACGTCTGCCCATCCGCCTTTTACACCTAATTGAAAGCCTTTCGGACGAAATTCGGGTGGCGTAAACCACTTGGAAGCAGTAATCCAATGTGACTTCCAATCCGACGGATGCAATAAGCCCATTCGCCAAGTCGCTGTCTCACTCCATGCCGACGCATTTCCTTTTTCATCCCAGAGCCTTACTTTCCAATAATAAGCCCGACCCGACAGCAATGGCTTGCCGCCATAAGGTACATAGCGATTTTGGCCGCAATGCTTTTTCGCACTATCCCAAATATCTCCTTTATTTTGCAATAGGTTATTTACAGATGATGCCACCAATAGGTGATAGGCTGTTTGCATTGCCCCCCGCCTTGAGGATATGATCTGCCAGCTTAACCGGGGATGGGTATCATCAATACAGATAGGCTCTTTTTCATAATTACAGCTTAGATTAGCTGCTGTTTGAGCAAAAAGCGAAACATAAGTAATAAGGAAAAATAAAAGCAAACAGGTTTTACGCATTAAGTGGAGGTGTTGTTATTGGTTAAGCAAATATTATAAATTAGGTTTAATTATAATGGTAATAGCCTCTTTTTTATTTATAAAAGTTGTTGACTTGCTTACGCTTGGGATTATTCCGAATGGCCGACAAACCAGAAAAAGAAACTTCAGCGCATCATATAAATTAGTTTCGTTCTTAATATTTATACAAAAGGATGCTTCAAAAGCTGTACCCCTTATTAAGGTAATGATATTTATACTGTAGTTTTTTCACATATCGGAAGTGTATTGAATACTTTCAGCTCATTGCCATTTTCGCAACTAAAATTGAAGATACATGGGTATTTTGGGGTGTTTTTAATTAGTATAAAGTCGCTAGTATCAGGTATCAAGTATTTTTTAAAACGGGACATGGGTAAAAATGGGTGTTTTTAAAATAGTATCAGGTGTGTTTTTTGTCTTGCTACTTGATACTAGCTACTTGATACTAAAACACAGCTTGTTATTAATTTTAATTAAAAGTAATAACAAGCGTGTTATCTTTTTTATCAATCATTTCCAAAAACTCAGTGCCTTTTTTATCAATAACTGGCTTGTTCCACATGTCGAGATCGAGCGAATTCATAAAATCTTCCCGCGCTTTTCTGTAGGCTTTTTGCTTGTATTTTACTACGGACCTCAGGTAATAATAACTTTTTATAGGTTGATATTGAGCAAGCTCCTTATTTGTTAAATGGCCATGTTTTATAAAATAATCTATTGATGCAGTCATCAAATCTTCAGCGGCGGTATAGTTACCCAGCAATATGTCGCACTGGGCAATTTCTAAGTTCGCTTTCACATGCAGGTAATGCTCCTCAAATGTGTGGTACTGGCGGGCTATTTTCATTATAGTTTTTATACTATCAAGATAATCAAGATGATTTGGTTGCTGTTTAAAGGCCCTCCATAAAGTATCAGCCAAATCAAACGACCCGCGTTCTTTGTCATAATGATATGCGCTTGATTTTAGATAATAACGCATATAGTTTTCGTGATCATTTAACCCCTTATAGGCTTCGTAAGTTCTAAAATTAGTAAATCTATTTTCATACCCTGGTTTATTAATATGGTTTAAATAGGTTGTTAAGGAGTCGTGGCACATTAATGCCGTTTTATAATCTTTTTTCTTATAGAGATAATAATCCATTTTATTATCATACATTCTCTCAATTGCAGATTGTTCCGCTCCTGTTTGTTCAAAAGTAGCCGAAAGGTCTTTTATTCGGGTAACTTCCTTTGCTTTTGCATAGGCCTCATAAGACGCATCCTCGGCAGCGGTATGTGTTCCTTTTGCCGCTCTAGCATCTATGGAGTCTTGTACTTTAACCCATTGTCGGTTTTCCATAAGTTCAAACTCACTTGTACCTTTATAAGGAGGCGTCTGGATTGGATTTTCAGTTGAATTGGTTTTAGTAGGAGTGGGTTGTATGTTTTGCCTCTTTCGTTGCGCTTCGGCTTGGTCTTCGGCTTTTATTTCTTCAACACGCTCTTTCATTGCACTGCCGGGGGTATAGGGTTTTGGATTTGTACTTTGCCCCGCTACATGGAATGAAACACTTATAAAAACGAGGAGTATTATTTTTTTCATGATGTGATAAGCTGATTGTCAATTGCTAAGATAATAACAAATGATAAAACCGTAAAATATTGACCTATTTTAAGTGGGTAACTGCTTAAACCAACTCACGTTGTATTTAAACTGCAGGTACATCATACACAGTCCCTTTGCTTACGCCTTTTAAATATACCGAAAATTATTGATAAACTCCCATAAAAAGTAACAATAACCGCCTTTTGCAGGTACTTTAAATCTATCTTATCAACGTAAGTGGCCCGGTACGTTGATGCTCCGCGTTCTTAAAACTCATACCCGTCCATTCTCTTCCATTCAGAAACGTAGCACTTATTTTCCAGATGTATATCCCTTGCTGTGCCGCTGTACCTTGTATTGTTCCATCCCAACCTTCCATAGGCTCCCCTTTGGGCGATAGTTTGTTAGTTTGCCATATCAATTGCCCATAATTATTAAAAACCTGCATGTTCCACACTTTAATTCCCGATCCAATGGCTTTAAAAGTAGTTAAATTGTCCATTTTGCTATTTGGCATAAAAGCGTTAGCTATAAAAAGCTGCCCGGGAATACCTGTTATATGCACGGTTTTTATCAATGTATCTGAGCAGCTTAGCGAGTTATAAGCTATTAACCTCACCCGGTACATGCCTGTATCGGCATAAGCATGGTCAGGGTTTTGCCTGTTGCTAATTTTACCATCTCCAAAGTTCCAAATCCATGCTACAGGTTTATGTATGCTTAAATCGGTAAAGGCAAACTTTACGTTAGGGTACTCTATTGTTTGATCTGGGTTAACCGTAAAATTTGCCCCTGGCGATGGATTAACAGTTATATAAGCGGTTTTAATCATCGCAGCCGGGCAGCCCATATCAGCAGTGGCAGTTAAAGTTATCGTATATGGCGATTTACTATCATCAAAAATATGGGTCGGGTTAATATCTGTGGATGTTGTGCCATCTCCAAAATCCCATAAATAGGTATTTGCCACCGGGGTATTATTGGTAAAATTCACTCTTATTTTTTTACATCCATTGGTTACATCAGCGGTAAAATTTGGAACAGGTTGCGGATACACAGTAATTGTTTTTGTAGTTGTAGTAAAAGAGCATCCGTTAGTTGATTTTAGCGTTGCCGTATAGGTGCCTCCCTTTAGGTAGGTATGGGCAACTACTTCCGGGAAAGTGCTTGATAGGGTATGCGGGCTGCCGTCTCCAAAATCATAATCAAAGGAGCTGGCACCAGTAGTATTGTTCTGAAAATTTACTGCCCAGGGGGCACAGCCAGCAAGTTCCGTAGCGTTTACGGTTAATGATGGCACTATGCCGTTTGGCGATACCGTAATGGTATAGCTTTGAGTGGCTCCAATACCGCAATCGTTAAACGCGGTTGCTTTAATGATGTATGATTTTGTTTTATTGGTAACATACACATGTGATACAGGTTGTTTATTGGTTACTGTTTGTATCGGTTGCCCGTCACCAAAATCATAGGTATAACTGCTGCCATCACCTGTTGATACGTTAACCATATTAATAGTTAGTGGCGAGCACCCAGTTACGTTATCCGGAAATATACTGGTTTTAGCCTTGCTTCTAACGGTTACGGTTGATGTAGCCGTTTTAATACCGCAAACCGTATTGGCTATTAATTTAATGGTATATGTAGTATCTTTCCCGTTGGGATTAGGCTGAAAAGTAATGGATGCGGGGTTTACTTGTGTTGATACATTACCATTACCAAAAGTCCAAGCAAAGGTTGAGTTTGTCATAGGGCTTGACGTATTCGTAAAATTAACGATAAGCGGGCCACAGCCAAAAGTTACATCCTGAGTAAACCCGGCAATAACCTCCTTTATAGACGTAAATGTGTGGGTAAATACATCATCCCCGCAGTTAAATTTGTTGGTGGCCACTAATTTAACATCTACGCTCACCCCGTCTGTGCCAATGGTATACCCCGGAAACTGGATACCTGTACCTATTTGCACGCCGTTTACATACCAGGTGTATTGTAAATTACGGTCGGGATAATCAGTAACCTGTATGTTTTTATTATCTATAATAAATGGTGTACATGATTTATCATTAACAAAAGTATATTGCGCTTTTGCTGTTGGGTTTACTGTAATGGTAGCGGTATTACTTGTACTGGCAAACGCGCCGCTGCAAATCTGGGTGCTCACATTACGACGGAACTGCATACTTACCAATAACACTGGCGATTGATAATCTTTTAATGTCGCGCCTACTATATCAACCCATGTTTGACCCTTGTTTTCGCTTTTTTGCCATTGATAGATATACCCTCCGCCGGCTCCTGCGGGTTGGCTGCCGTTAATTATGGCCGGCTGCGTATTTATACAAATAGTCTGATCGGGCGACACTGTGTTTGGTGTTACGGGCGGTAATGATAAAATCAATATGCTGTTGCTCATATTGCTGCACGCGCTCGAATTAACCACACGCCTGTAATAAAGCGAGCTGGTAACCAGTATAGTTAAATCATGGCCGTTTTGGCCGCTAACATCCTGCCAGATAGTGTTATCTATACTAGTTTGCCAGCTATAGCTGTATACCTTGTTACCGCCTGTAGGGTCGTCGCCCAGAATAGTTATGGTTTGCCCCTGGCATACCTTGGGCTGAGCAAAGTTTATATTATTAGTTAGCGGGGGCAGATCATTTATAACCACGTCACTTGTTGTTGACGGGCAGCTAGAGGTGCCGGTAATTGTCCACCTGAAGGTATATTGCTGGCCCGGCTGCAGGCCGCTAACTGTAGTATTAGGTTGGGTAGCGTCTGCAAAAGTAACTCCTGTTCCGGTAATTACACTCCACTGCCCGGTAAATGGAGCTGGCGCGTTTCCTTTTAACACATAAGTAGGCGAATTACATATAGATTCGCTTGGCCCTGCCACAGCCTGTATAGGTGGTGCTAAAATGGTAATGGTAACGGTAACGGGCGTGCCCTGGCACCCGGTTGAATTAAAGGGCGTTATAGTATAAGTTACGGTGGCCGCGGTTGTATTGTTGTTGGTCAGCATGTCGTTTATACTGGTAGCAGGTTTTGATGTGGCCTGATTGGTATTACCCAAAATCCCGGCATCAGCTTTACTTGTCCAGGTATAAGTCGTACCTAACAGGTTTGATGATAAAACAATCCCTGCGTTTGTGCCGCTGCAAATAGAACTGTTAGCCGCCGTTGCCGTAATTATTGGCTTTGGTGTAACGGTTACCGTATAAGTAAATGCTGTGCCATTGCATCCATTAGCCGTTGGCGTAATAGTGTAGGTAACTGTTGCATTGTTAACCGCGTCGGTATTGGTAATTACATCATTGATAGCCCCTGTGCCGCTTGCCGTAAAACCACTGGCATTGGCTGTTGCAGTTGCTGTATAAGTAAAGGTACTGCCAGCCAGCGTTGATACAGGTTGATAGCCTACTGCCGTACCAGTACAAATACTATTGCTCGCCGCGCTGGTAACCGTATTTGTTGGATTAATAGTAATAATAACGTTTGTATTTACAATGTCACATGGCTGTGGGTTAGAGGTAACTACATGCAGGGTAAGCGTTACCTGCCCGGCGTTAATATCAGCATTTGATGGTGTATAAACGGCTGTTAATGTATTTCTGTCTGGTGCAAAAGTACCTGTGCCACCTACCCAGGCAAAGCTTTGTGGCACCGGCCCGGTTATGCTGCCCGCCAGTGTAACATTATTACCCGGGCAGATCACCTGGTTAGGGCCCGCGTTTACTGTTGGCGATTGTTTGAAATTTAATTTCTGTGTACCGGTAATAGTCCCGCAGGTGTTTTTGTGGGTTACTGTTACCGTAAAAATACCATAATCAGAAAACAATATTTGCGGATATTTAGAATTGGCGTTTGTGCCGTTTTTAAAAGTATAGGCTCCGCCTGTAACAGTCCATGTATAGGTATCAGGCAGTTCCAACGTTGTTCCGGTAAGTATAGTTTGAGTAATCCCTGTTTTATTATCAAAAGTTAACAACTGATCCTTACCGCAAACCTCCTTATCCGGCGAAAGCGTGGCAACCGGATTGGTATTAATAATAATAGTTTGTGTGGCTGTATTTACGCCGCCACAGGCTGCATCAATACTGAGCATAGCTTTGTAAGTGCCGACCCTTGTAAAAGTAAATTGCGGTTGTTTGCTATGCGAGTCTGTTCCGCCGGCATAACCTACTGAGGCGGGGCCTGTAACTGTCCATGTATAGATGTGGCTGCTGCCTGTACAACTGTTATCAACTATAGATTGATCAATTGGCGTAACTGCCGATGAACTGCAAAAAACGCTATCTGTTAAACTAAATTTAGGTTTGGGTACATCCTCTACACAAATGGTATGGGTATAATCAACAGCATCGCACCCACCACCATTTTGTATCCTTAATAAAACAATATGGCTGCCGGTTGTAGTAAACGTGTACGTAAAGGTATCTGTTATATTGGCGTTAGTTAAAACCAAACTGCCGTCAACATACCAACTGTATTTGGCATTCAGGTTCCTACAGTCAATAGATGTGCTATTTGGATCATCTCCCGGGAAAGATGTATTTCTAAAATTAACAGGTACATTAAGGCAGGCAAAATCACTTGACGAAAATGCATTTTTTGGCGGTGTAAGCACCTTAGCGTAACTGGTTACCTGTGTCCCTATTGAGCCGCAAAAGGGGCTGTTTATAGAAATATTTACCGGAAACACATTGGAACGTCCGTTTGCCTGCACACCGCATGATGCCTTGGTATAATCATGGTTAATCTGGCTGTTTAACGCTTTGATATCACATATGGAATATTTACCTGCAGAACCATCGCCCCAATCAATTAAATACAAATTGCCCGGATAATTTTTCTGTAACCCATTGGCCGATGTAATATCCATATTGTATACCAGCGAGCCCTTGCCCCCTGCTAAACAAACGGTATTGCTACCGGTTGCACCAAAGCTGGTATTAACTACATTGTTAACCAGAGCATAAGCTTTAGTAGCTATAACACCATTGTTTGCCGCTTTTACCATAATGGTATAATGCGCTGTTTTTGCCGCGAATGATATACTCGGGCTTAATGTTAACGTACCTTCGCTGGCCTGACTTAACTCGTTAAAAAAATTGGCTGTTACCGTACTACCCGCGGTTGATTGATTTATAAAATCAAAACTGGCGGCTTTACCATTACAATTACCAAATACCTCCTGGCTGCTGCTGCTAATGCTTTGCGAATTAATTTTTGCCGATATAACAGCACCGGCAGCAATGGTTATTGTGGCCCTTGTACTGCTCACAGCTGGGCTGCTAGCCCTAATTTCTAACTGATAGCTGCCGCTAACTAACGTTGCTGGTATTATACCATTAACAAAAGTGCTAAAAAATCCACTATACGTGCCTATTTGCGTGTCCGGTAATCCGCCGGGGGTTGATGCCATATATAAACTGAAAATATTAGACTGGTTGATGCACGATGTTGCATCATTAATGCTGAAGGTAACGCCAATGGTGGATCCGGCAGAATATGGCCCGGCATCTACAGTACCTATTGTCAAGGTTTGCGCATTAGCCAGGTTAGTTGCAGCCAAAAGTATAATTATCCAGAAGTATAATTTTTTGAAAATTGAAAATGTAGGGTAGAATATTTTTTTCACTAATCTTTATTTTTAGTAACCTCCTCTTTTTACGTGTCTGTATTTATAGTAGTTGCACAATAATGTATAAATTATTGACTTTGTGATTATATAATTGAATAATTAGAATTTTAGTTTTTAAATAGATTAACATTTTAATTATTAATTAATTGCAATTCACCAGCAACATTGATAATTTCTCAATTTTAATGTCAATTTATTTCTAATGTCGAGTCGAAAAAAACAAAAAAACGCCATATTTGTTAGTAAGAAAGGAAAAGTTAAACGATAACTTGCCCACCTGATAATAATCTTCAATACGAGGAAAAAGAACAAAAAAGATATTTGTTTTTTCATTTTTGTTGATTTAAATACACGCAAAAAAATGAAAAATGGATATTCGGGATTATAAAACCCTGTTCGAAAAATCTTCGGAAGCCCTGCTGGTGTTGGATACAAACTTTACAATTATTTCTGCATCAGATGCCTATCTAAAAATAGACAATAGGGTGAGGGAAGAGATTGTTGGGAGAATTATTTTTGATTTTTTTCCAGATGATGTTACTACCGGTAAATTAAACAATACAGGTGCCTCTTTAAACCGGGTTCTCAGCAATAAGGCAACAGATACATTGCCTGTAACTAAACACGATATTCCAAAACCGGCATCAGAAGGCGGAGGTTTTGCGGTAAAGTATTGGCGTACCAGCCACACACCCATCCTTGATGACGTTAATAACGTAAAATATATTGTTCAGCGGGTTGAAGATGTTACAGAAATGGAAAGCCTGGCCGCAATACTCGAAACTCAAAAAGCATCGCTCAAGCATGCTGTAGCACGCGAAAAACGCTATTACATGATGTTGATGGAATCGCCATTTGCATTTTCGGTCATGATGGGAAAAGACCTTGTCATCACCCTAGCTAATGATCTGATGAAAAAGTTTTGGGGGAAAGGCAACGATGTGGAAGGTAAGACCCTGCTCCAGGTTTTGCCCGAATTAAAAGACCAGCCATTTCCGGCCATGATATCTTCAGTTTTAACTACTGGTACGCCCGTTTATGCCAATGAAATACTTGCCCAGTTAAAACATAACGATATAATGGAGGAACGGTATTTTAATATTGTTTACCAGCCTTGTTATGCAGCTGATGAAACTATTTCGGGCGTTACAACAATTGCTTATGAGGTAACAGAACAAGTGCTAGCCCGCAAAAAGATCGAAGAAAGTGAATATCAATATGAGCAGATGATCTTTTCGTCCACCTCATTGGTTTTAATTTTAAAAGGTGAAGATCTGGTTATAACTGTTGCTAATGACTCCATGCTGGAAACCTTAGGCAAAGGAAAAGACGTGATTGGGAAACCATTATTAACCGTTATACCCGAGATAATAGAGCAGGGCTTAGGTGATCTGTTGAATCAGGTTTACGCCACAGGCGAACCTAGTTATGGTTATGAAAAGCCGGTTTACTTATTGCGAAACGGGAAACAGGAATTATTTCATTTTACTTTTGTTTATCAGGCGCAACGCGACATAAGCGGTGAGATAAATGGCGTTGCTGTACTAGCGCACGACGTAACCGAACAGGCTTTATCAAATAGCAAAATAAAAGATAGCGAAGAAAGGTTCCGGCTATTGGTAATGCAGGCACCTGTAGCCATTTGTGTATTGCGTGGAAGGGATTACGTGATTGAAACAATAAACGAACCGATGGTTACCATGTGGGACAGGAATATGCACGATGTGCTGAATAAGCCTGCTTTTGATGTACTTGTGGAGTTTAGAGAACAAGGGTTAAAAGAGCTTTTAGATAATGTTTTTAACACTGGTGACAATATTGTAGTCAATGAGCTCCCGCTTGATATAAACCGCAATGGAGCGTTAGAAACCATATATGTAAAATTTGTATATGAACCCTTACGGGAAGTTGATGGAACGATAACAGGTGTTATGGCCTTGGCTCATGAAATTACGGATCAGGTTTTAGCACGTAAAAGGATGGAGGCGCAGGCCCTATTGCATCAGGATATGTTGATGACCGCCCCTGGTTTTGTTTGTACCCTGGTGGGGCCAAACCATGTTTACACACTGGTAAACGACCAATACCAGATGTTGTTTGGTAAACGCGAAATTAAAGGCAAACCTATTATGGTGGCATTGCCTGAGTTGGAGGGCCAGGGTTTTGATACGCTGCTTGATAAAGTTTATAATACAGGTGAAACCTATGTAGGTTTTGATATTCCTATCGAATTGGCTCGTGATGAAAATTTGCTCCCAGAGCTGCGTTATTTTAATTTTAGTTACCAACCCATGTATAATGAGCATAAAGCTATTTATTCCATTTTGGTTTTTGGTTATGAGGTAACTGAGTTAATGATCGCGAAAAAAAGAATTGAGGACAGCGAAAAACTGTTTAGACAATTATTAGATACAATGCCACAGATCGCCTGGACTAACACAATAGAAGGCGACATTACATTTTATAACCAGCGTTGGTATGATTATACCGGGCTTGATCAAAAATATGGTAAAGTAAAGGGCTGTGAAACCATTATTCATCCTGATGATCTTAAAAATGTATTAGATCAATACCGTACCATTCGCGAAACTAGTGATGGCGGTGAGTTTCAGGTTCGCGGAAAGCGGGCGGACGGAACTTACAGATGGCATTTGATCCGGTTAATGCCCATTAATAATGAAGAAGGAAAGGTGCAGTTTTGGATGGGTACAGCTACAGACATACAAGAGCTTAGGTTGTTACAACAACAAAAAGATGATTTTATCAGCATTGCCAGCCATGAGCTTAAAACACCCATAACCAGTTTAAAATCATCCCTTCAATTATTGGATAGGATGAAAGACAACCCCTCTCCGGTGATGTTGCCCAAACTTATCGCGCAAGCTAATAAAAGCTTGGATAAAGTTAGTGTGCTCATTGCTGATCTGTTAAACGCAAGCATTGCAAACGAGGGGCAGCTCCAAATTAGCAAAGAACTGCTTACACTATCAAAAGTAATTGATGATTGCTGCCCAAATATACGCACAGAAGGTATTTATACCATAAAAACAGAAGGCGATCTGGCGCTAATGGTTTATGCCGACGCCGGGCGGATTGACCAGATCTTGATCAACTTTGTTAACAACGCTATAAAATATGCACCTGCATCAAAAGAAATATTAATCTGCATTGAAAAAGTAAATGATATGGCTAAAGTTTCTGTTATTGATAAAGGGCCCGGCATTCCACCAGATAAAGTGCTTCATTTATTTGATCGCTATTACCGGGTAGATAGCAGTGGGAGTCAATACTCCGGTTTGGGGCTTGGATTGTATATATCAGCCGAAATTATTAAAAAACACAATGGGCAAATCGGTGTTGAAAGTGAATTAGGTAAAGGCAGCACTTTTTGGTTTACCCTACCAATTGCCTAAAATTATCTTATACCAAAGTTAAAAATTTGGTAGTGTCTCAGTTTGAATTTATTTATTTTTATCATAAGCACTTTTTGTTACAAAACAAACACCTTTAACTTTATCAACCGTAATTTCCACTTTTATTGTTTCTTTAGGACCCACCCATGTATTATCATTTACTTTTGTGAAGGAATCAGTCCTCATTTGTTCTATAATTGCAGACATATATTTTAATGGAAGTACACTTATAGATTTGTAACAAACATTATTCTCGTAGTTAAAAATAGTTTGCATTCCTTGTGTAAATACTAACGTGTCGCAATTTTCACCTGCTTTAAGTTTAAAATTAGGGTTTGATTGAATGATTTTGCGAATAGATTCTTTTGATTCGCCGATAGTACTTTGTGCTTTTAGAACAACGGGGAATAATGTTATAATTAACAGGATCGATAATTTTATCATTGATATTTAAATAAATTAAAAAAGCCACTTGTTAGGTGGCTTAAATCTATGAATAAGTTACGGTTATTAATCCGCAAGCCTTACAATTTCCTCTATTGTCATAACATCTTTAGTTAATACTGCTTCCATAGCAGGGGTAACCCTTAAGGTCTTATGTATTTTAGCAAAGTTGTAATAAACAAAATTTGAAGGTTGTTTTTTGGCACTATTATAGTGCCGAATATATTATGATGAATGCTTTATGAGCGGGGCTAAAATAATAATGACAGATGACGACTTGGTAAAACTGATGCTGTCAAAAAACCGTGCAGGTGCCGAAGCCCTTTATGATAGGTATGCACATGTATTATTCCTGGCAATAATCCGTATTTCACCTCAAAAACATATTGCAGAAAGTATTTTGCAACAAACATATGCTAAAGCCTGGCATTCATTTGAAAATTACGCTCCAGAAAAGCAGACAGTTTTAGCCTGGATGATGAGTATTGCACGAAATATTGCAAAAGGTTTCGAAGTTTAATTATCCCCTCATTCAATCTATGTAAAGCAGGTAATTAAACTGAGTCAATAGTTTTATTACCAAAATTAAATATAATTTCTATTGGTCGTTAAAAAGTGATTCTACAGGAAATTAGAAACACAGAATAGCCATAATTATTATATGCAATTGCTAGAGATACCTTGTCGCCAGAAAATTATTCTTTGTGAACGTCCTTGAATTTAAGCATGTCCATAAGGCGTTGTTCCTTTGGGTTGTCGAACCCACAAGTCGTTTTAAATTCTTTTGGATTTTCGTAAGTTCCGAACATCATATCCCACCAAACTATGTCGCCATAATTATTGGTGTGTTTGTTGTATTCATGATGTATTCTATGCATTTCAGGTCTTTGAAAAATATAACCAATCCATTGAGGAGTCTTCACATTTGTATGGTAGAAAAATTCGCCAAGTGCCGTACAAAGTGTATAAATCCCGCCTGCTTGTAAACTAAGTCCGAGTACGGAATAAACAAGTAAACTTCCAATAATCGAGTTCACTGTCATTTCTAAAGGATGCTTGTAAAAAGAAGTAATAACTTCAATGCGTTGTGGGCTATGATGTATTTGATGAAAGCGAGTCCATAGAAAGTCAACCGTATGACGCCACCTATGCCACCAGTAAAAAATAAAAGTTGCGATAAAGTAAGCAACAAGTCCACCCAGATAGGGGTTTACTGCCTTTGAAAGGTGAAATAGTGCATATGCGGAAAACCATTTTTCCCAAGTTAACCCGGCAAGAGTTACTACGCCAAGTTGTACAAAGTTCACGGCCAAAACTCTAATTGTCCAGGTCGGCACTTCAGGAAGTTTCCAACCTGGGATTAATCTTTCTAAAATAAAGCACAGTCCAAATACTATAAAAATTATGGTCAACATATTTGTGCCGGTTCTCGGTTTTTTTGAAATGGAAAATGACTACTTAGTTTACGCAATAAATATAGAATTTAATTCACAAACATCCTACAGGCGTGTTCTTACACGTAAACAGCCGCCATCCCTAAGCCAGTAGGTTGGTTTAATATTGAGCGTTTGACAGGTAAGTGACCACAACGGCGATTATATCGCCTTTGTATTTTAGTGGTCATAACAACACAATTGTTAATACCTTAACACAATTTAACATATTATAATTAGGATAAATTAAATTATGAGCTTTCTTTGTAACAAAGGCCTTGTTTTTCTACTTATCACAATTGCAATCTTCTAAATGAGACACTTTTTAATAACCTTAGCACTTGCTTTTTTAAGTTTTGGGTCGTTAGCGCAATCGGTAAGTGTTAGCGGTACCATAACCGACCAAAACAAAAACCCTATACCCTATGCAAGTGTCTACATAAAAAACACCACTAAAGGCACATCTGCAAACAGCGAAGGTAAGTATCAATTACACCTAAGCCCGGGGCAATACGAGGTGTTATTTAAAGCTATAGGCTATCACCAGGAAAGTCGTAAACTGGATATTTCGGAGAATCAAACACTTAATATTTCACTTATCTTTGAAGCCTACCAGCTTAAAGGTGTAACTATCGGCGGGGGTAAAGATCCCGCATACGCTATTATCCGTAAGGCTATAAAAAATCGCCCCTTATATTTAAAGCAAGTAAATGCCTACAATTGTGAGGTTTACATTAAAGGGATGCAAAAACTATTGAATGCGCCTAAAAAATTCTTAGGTGCTGATATAGACAAGGTAGCGCGTGAAAACGGCCTCGACTCTAACCGCAGGGGGATAATTTACCTTTCGGAATCTCAATCTAAACTTACCTTTGCCCAACCTGATAAGGTGCACGAAGAGATGATCTCGTCCAAAGTATCTGGCCGTAACAATGCCTTTAGCTTTAACCGGGCATCAGATATTAAGGTCGACTTTTACGAGAACCTGCAGCATTACGAGGGGATAAGTAACCGCCCGCTTGTTTCTCCAATTGCCGATAAAGCTTTATCCTTTTACAACTATAAATTACTTGGTACCACAGTAGAGAATGGCGAAACAATTAATAAGATACAAGTTATACCTAAACGGCCATACGATCCCGCATTTGAGGGTGCCATATATATAATTAAAGATAGCTGGCGTATTTATAGCGTTGATCTATATATTACAAAAAAAGCCAGTATCAATTTTGTCGATACCTTAAGGGTCAATCAGCAGTTTCTTTCTGTCAATAAAAATATATGGATGCCATCTGCCATAAAGTTTGATTTTGTAGGCGGCGTATTTGGGTTTCGTTTTAGCGGATACTATATTGCGATATATAAAAATTATGACCTCAACCCTGCGATAAAAAAAGGCGACTTTAACGTAGTATTGCGCATAACCAAAGAGGTTAATAAAAAAGATTCTGTCTACTGGGTAGATGCCAGGCCAATACCATTAACCAGCGAAGAAGTTATAGATTATCGCAAAAAGGAGGTGCTTGCAAAAAAACGCCAGTCAAAATCTTATCTCGATTCCATTGACCATATTAACAATCAATTCAAATTAAAAAGAATGTTATTGGGCCGGGGGTACAATCATAGTAATAGGTTTAAAAAGGAGTATTATCATTTCGGTTCTATAGCAAACTCCATGCTTTACAATACGGTTGAAGGTTTTGCTATTGATTATGATGCGTCGTACTCCCGGCAGATCGACAGTTTAAATAATAGCTACCTACATCTTGGCGGAAAAATACGTTATGGATTTTCGAGCCGGGCGGTACATGGTAGTATAAATGGTGATATACCTATAAATAAAACATTTTTGAGCTTCAATATCGGGACAGATGTTTTAGATATGAACGATCAGCGTCCTTTTGGTTTGGGAGTTAACACATATTATAGTCTTTTTGAACGGCAAAATTTCCAAAAATTTTACGAAAAGCAATTTATAGACCTGTCCCTCTCTCGAAGAATAATAGGGGGCTGGCAAGCTACCTTATCTTTTGAACTAGCTAACCGTAATTGGTTATCAAACACATCTAATTATTCGTTTTTTTACAATGATAGCAGGCAATTTACAGCCAACAACCCCATTCATCCCGAAGGCAATCAACCCTTGTTTAATAACAGCAGCGCATTTAAGGTAAACTTGCGTACCACCTATAATTTTAGCAACCTATACGAAACCTATCCAACAGGGCGATATTATATACCGTCTAAATACCCGGTTGTGGGTTTAAATTATACTAAAGGATTCAAAAATGTATTTGGCTCCGATGTTGATTATGACCTATTATCCGCAGATGTCACTAAAAAAGACATCAGCCTTGGGTTATATGGTAAAACATCTTTTTACATCGGTGCAGGTAAATTTTTAAATGCCAGTAAAGTTTTTTTTACAGATTATAAGCATTTTTCGGGTAATCAGCTATTGGAGTACGATCCGGGTATCAATAAATTTTTGTTGTTGGATTATTATAAGTACAGCACTAATTCCCAATATCTGGAGGCGCATCTTGAGCATAATTTCTCGGGCTTGTTCCTTAATAAGTTGCCGCTCATCCGTAAGTTAAAATTACAGGAAATAGTAAACCTTAATTACCTGACCACCCCGGATCTTAAAAATTATTCGGAAGCAGCGTGTGGACTTCAATATCTTTTTATCCGGCTTATGTATGGCGTGTCGTATAATAATGGCAATAAATTAAACACAGGGATTAGGTTAGGGATAGATATCAAATAAAAAAAGCGGCCGTTAATATCGTAATCACGATATTAACGGCCGCCGATCTATAAAATGCTTAAGCATGTGCCAAATCGCGCAATGCCTTGATCTCGTTGTGAGCTGTAAGTAAGATCTGCTGCTGGCGAGAAACTATTTCTCTCAAAAACGATGGCAGCTCTTCATCTTCCAATGCTTCTTTATAAGCAGCTTTAGCCGCATCTTCGCCTCTTTCGCAATTAGACAGAACCGCTTTACGGTCATGGCCCGTAAATACAGCTTTAACATCCATCCAGGCACGATAAATTTTGCCGCTATTGGTGGTGCCGGTTGCCATATCTTCGCCCAAAGCCTGAACTTCGGTACCTAATTCCATTTTAAACATGTGGCTTTCGCCAATCAAACGGGTAAAAAGCGGCTTCAAATCGGCATCTTCTGGGGCTGTTTCTTTTAGCGCGCGCTGATAGCCTTCAATACGGTCATTATTGATCTGAATCAGATCATTCAAAATATCAAGTGTTACTTCTTTGGTTTCCATGGTAGTTTTTAATTTGTTATATAAGTACAACCAATAAAAAAACATAGTGTTTTAGTTAATTTTTTTAATTTCAAATATTCAATCTCGTTTAGGGTAAACTTAATCGTAAAGTCAAAAAATCAAGCCATAATCATATTTATATAAGTAATTGCAGTTATTTGCACTAAATGGCCAATACTCCTATAAACGCAAAGGCACACCTTACGCCAATTACCCTTTGGGTTATGACCATCGCCACCGGCTTAGTTGTGGCTAACCTTTATTATAATCAGCCGTTACTTGTTGATATTGCCCATACCTTTAAGGTGAGTAACGCGCAGGTCGGCTTTGTATCCATGCTTACGCAGATAGGATATGCTACAGGGATGTTTTTTATGGTGCCTTTGGCTGATATGCTTAAACGCAAAAAGTTGATGATGCTTGATTTTATATTGATCATCATTTCGTTATTGATGGCGGCCTACGCACCTAATATTAGCGTACTAATCGTCGCCAGTTTTTTGATAGGCGCGTCTTCAATGATACCGCAGATGCTTTTACCAATGGCGGCCCACCTGGCCGAACCTCATAACCGGGGCAAAACCGTTGGCTTTGTAATGAGCGGCTTGTTGATCGGAATTTTATTGTCGCGGACTATAAGCGGGTTTGTAGGGGCTCATTTTGGATGGCGCGCTATGTTTTTAATAGCCGCGGCATTGATGCTCATCATCTGGGTATTGCTGTTTTTTTTATTACCCGAAGTTGAACCCGAATATAAAGGTAATTATGGCACATTAATGCGTTCGTTGATACATCTCTTTAAAACAGAGCCTAAGTTGAGGCTGGCCGCTTTTAGGGGCGCGTTATGCTTTGCATGCTTTGGTGCCTTTTGGACTACGCTGAGCTTTTTATTAAAACAACCCCAGTTTAACGCGGGTAGCCAAACAGCGGGTATGTTTGGTTTAGTAGGCGCGGTGGGCGCAATGGGCGCGTCAGCAATGGGGCGCATAAGTGATAAAATAAACCCTTATAAAGTAACTACGCTAACTATTGCGCTAATTATCGTTTCATTTTTGGTGTTTATGTTTTCGAGTCATAGCATGGCAGGGTTAATAATAGGCGTTATTTTGCTCGACCTCGGTGTTCAGGCAACGCACATTTCAAATCAAACCATGATATTTGCCTTGCATGCTAATGCCCGTAACCGGCTTAACACGGTTTATATGGTGATTTATTTTATAGGAGGGGCATTAGGAACTTATTTAGCCAGCCAACTCTGGTACCAATACCAGTGGACAGGTGTATGCATTATCGGACTCACCTTGTCTGCTATAGTGCTTATTGTGCACTTGTTAAGCCGCCGTATTTTGGCCGATAGCAAGCAGGTTTAATTTGTGTTGACCCTTACACCCGACAGGTTGTAGTTTTAATAGAACTATTTAGTAGTCATAAAATATATTTCGAGCATTTTCCACATAAAAAAATCTGCATTTGTAAGTTTATACGTAATTGTTGAAAATAATTATTCGCAGATAATTAGTTTGGCATTTAATTGGTAAATAGTTTATCAAATGATGCAAATGGTAACTAAGGAAATTATACCAGGAAACGAGGAAGAGAAGGAGTGGGAAGACCCCATCAATCCGCGGGAACCATCAGATGAGCGCGACAAAGAACAAATTTTACGTCAGTATAAAGAGGCAAAGCGGAGAAAAGATAACCTGACAGAAAAAGACCATATAGATAAACAAAAAAAAGAGATTAAGAAATAAAGCATTCAACCTTAAACATTTACCTATGAAAACCTACAAACAAACAACCGTAAGCAAATTGGTTGACCGCTTTGACAACGAGTTGCGTACCATTATTATGAATGATTTAAAAGCAATAAAAGCCGCTAAAAATCAACTAGTAACCAGCATCCAACAGGGTCTTGAGCAAGATAAATTATCTGCCGCCTGATCTATCATATATATATTTCATCTACCTATGAACATAAATCCTGGCCATAAGCCGGGATTTACTGCTTTTGAGCATATTGAATAATCAAGCCTGCCGTTTTTGCAGATGCACCGGCACTGCCCATCCTTATATCCAGTTCATTGTAATTCTGCAGCATAGCCGTACGATACGCAGCATCGTGTAAAAGCAGATCCAATTCCGTCTTTACCGTTTCCGTAGTATAATCGCCTTGTATTAACTCTTTAACAACCAGCTTATCCATAATTAAATTAACCAACGATATAAACCTGATCTGTATTAAGGCCCGGGCAATGCCTATGGTAATGGCATTGCCCTTATATACTACCACCTGCGGTACATGGAACATAGCAGTTTCTAAAGTGGCCGTGCCGGATGCCACAATTGCCGCATGGGCATTTTGAAGCAAGTCGTAAGTGCAGTTAAACAGTACAGGGATGGCATTCCCTTCAATAAACTGCTTGTAAAAATCCAGGTTAAATGAGGGTGCGCCAGCAATTATAAATTGATAATCCGGAAACTGATCAACCATGGCAACCATATCCGGCAATAGGTAAGTGATCTCTTGTTTACGGCTACCGGGCAACAATGCAATAATTGGTTTATCCGAAAGTTGATTGTTTTGGAAAAAATTTTGATCGGGCAGGAACGCGGAAACAGCATCAAGCAATGGGTTACCTACATAATCCACCTTCATGTCCCACTTTTTGTAAAAATCTACCTCAAAAGGTAAAATACAAAACATATGATCAACAACTTTTTTGATCTTTAGTACCCGCTTCTGGTTCCAGGCCCAAACCTTTGGCGATATATAATAACAAACCAATATGTTGTTAGCCTTAGCAAAATCAGCTATCTTAAGGTTAAACCCCGGAAAGTCAATCAAAACCAGCACATCTGGTTTCCAGGTCAAAATATCCTGTTTGCAAAATTTGAGGTTATTTAAAATGGTACGCAAATTAAAAACAACCTCCACAAAACCCATAAATGCCATGTCGGCATAATGTTTTATCAATTCGCCACCTTCGGCTTTCATCAGGTCGCCACCAAAATATCTAAATGCTGCATGGGTGTCGCGTTCTTTGAGGGCCCTCATCAGGTTTGCACCATGTAAATCGCCCGAGGCTTCGCCTGCAATCAGGTAATATCGCATCTTTAAATTTTAAGCTTTATCATAAAAATCGCCATAGTAAAAACAAAAGTCATTATCATAACTGCGCCTGCAGCAGTAATATTTTCTTTTTTTATAAAATAACGAAGAATAAACAAGTTAACCGCTATAGAAATTAAATATGGAATACTGGGGTTGTAAAATACAGTTATTCCTTTAAATAGCACATCAAAAAACAACCATGTTATAGCCGGGAAAACAACCCCGCATAACAATCCAGTTACAAATTGAACCTTATTAAACATATACAGTCAAAAGTATTAGAATTTACAAACCTAATATTAAACAATTTCAAAAATGAAAAAGCTTTTACTTATTCTAATAACCACGGTGCTGGGTACCTCGTTATTTGCACAAAAGATTGTCCCTGCAATTACTGGTAACTCTGTTTTAAACTATACCACATCGCAAAACGGGCAAGATATCCCCCTCGTTTTAACAATAACCAACTTTGGCGATCCCATAAAAATGGATTGGAACATGGACGGTATAGGTTCAGGTTCTTATGAGATGTCGGCAAAATCATTGCAAAGCGGAAAATCGACCCCTGCAAGCACCCCGGCCGCTGATGAACTTACTCGTTTAGCTAGTTATCAAACCTTTGCATGTATTTCAAAAGACGCTTTTAATAGTATGATTAAAAATAACACGTTTGAATACGATGATCTTAAATTCAGTGTTAAAGCAGATGCTGCACCCTTTACGGTTGATAATAAACAACTTGATGTAATACATGCTATAGCGACCAATGGTAAGGGGGAGCTGTGGATATTAAATAATGCTGGTTTTCCATTAATATGCAAATCAAAAGATAGCGCGCATGGCATGGATCTAACTCTGGTTAGCATCCAATAACTTTCGTACTAGCTAGTTTAGTGGTGATCAGCGTAAATGGGATTTCATTTCTGTTTTATTTTAAGGAAAATAATGCTACTTTTAAAACATGAAGAATATCTGCCTAATCGCCCTCACATTGATAGTAAGCCATGTTGTAATGGCCCAAAAGTATGTACCGAAAATTATTGTAAATACGGTACTTAATTATAATGTTGTAGCGACGTCTACTGGGCAACAGATTCCGTTAACATTAACCATATTAAATTTAAACGACCCTGTAAGAATGAAATGGGGTATCCCTGGTTTGGGAACGGGTACGTTTGAAATTTCAGCAAAAGGTGTTGAAAGTGCAACCAAAATGTATTTAAGCGAACCCGCGCCCGACGATGTTACCAAATTAAAAGATAATGAATCCATAATGGTGATCTCTAAAGCTCAATACAAGGCCCTTATTCAAAGCCAGGCATTTGAGCTTAACGGTGCCAAATTTATAGTAAAAACAGAGGCGGTACCTTATAAAATCAATGATAAAGAGGCCGATGTTATCCATTCGGTATCAGCTAACGGCAAGGTTGAAATGTGGATTTTAAACAATCCCGATTTTCCATTAATCTGCAAATTAACAGGAAATCCACAAGGGATAGACCTTGATCTTACCACGCTTAAAGAATAAGTTAAACATTAAAGTCCCAGCTATTTAATATGGGCATCGCCTGATAGGCGGTTAGGTCAAATTGTACCGGTACAACTGATACATAATTGTTATCCAGTGCCCAAACATCTGTATCCTCGCCATGGTCGTTTAACTGAAATACCCCCGTTAACCAGTAGTAACTGCGCTTATGCGGATCAATACGCTCATCAAACTCCTCCGCCCATTTGGCATTGGCCTGGCGGCATATTTTGATGCCTTTAATAGCGGCCGTGTTAGGGAAGTTTACGTTTAACAACGTTGCACCCGGTAAGCCATTTTTTAAAACCTGTAAGGCTATCTGCCTGATGTATTTTACGCAATGGCTAAAATCGGCCTCCAGCGTATAATCGTCCAGAGAAAAGCCGATGGACGGGATACTCTCAATAGCACCCTCTACCGCTGCAGACATGGTGCCTGAGTATAATACGTTGATAGAGTTATTTAGGCCATGATTTATTCCGGATACACATAAATCTGGTTTTTTGCCTTTAAATATCTTATTAACGGCAAGTTTAACACAATCAACAGGTGTGCCCGAGCATTTGTACATCTCTACACCTTCGTAAATATCAACCTTATCTAACCGCAAGGGTTTGCCAATGGTAATAGCATGCCCCATGCCAGATTGAGGACTATCCGGGGCCACAACAACTACGTTGCCAATCTCTTTCATGGTATCCATCAGGGTTTTAATACCCGGTGCTGTTATGCCATCGTCGTTTACAACAAGAATAGTAGGTTTTGAATTTTTCACAGGGCAAAGTTAATGATCAAATGGAAATGTTTGTATAAAATCAACAATTACCCAATTATAGCTTCCCGATCCCAAACCTGTTTGCCAGTTCATTCAGATCCTTAACTACGGCATCAACCAAGGGTATCCCATTTTTTAGACGATCAGCCTCGGCTTCCATCTCCGGTTCGCCGGGAATTATAACTGATTGACCGGCATTCATCGTTTTAGCTGCTTTGAAGCGCCCTATCCAGTTATCCATATGGTTTTTAAACTCCTCTACCGGGCGGAAACCATCTACCCGCATGGCACCTAAAAAATGACCGATACCTAATCCAACCGGATCATTGGGTGGATCAAGGAACGATACAAATGGCGGCACCCAGGGCCCGTAGTTCGCACCCGAAAGCACGGCGGACAAAATATCAACTGTAGCACTCAAGCCAAAGCCCTTATGGCTCCCATGCTCCTTATCGCTGCCCAAAGGCAATAATGAGCCACCTTTTTTAAGCGCGTGCGGGTCGGTCGTAAAATTACCGTGTTCATCCTGTATCCACCCCTCGGGTACGGGTTTACCGGCCCGCTGGGCAATTTCAAGTTTACCGTTCGCTGCCGCGGATGTAGCCATATCAACAACTACAGGTGGGTATTTGCCTGCCGGAAAAGCATAACACATAGGGTTGGTGCCCAGCATACGCTCGTTAGAAAATGTAGGTGCCACCAGTGGGCTGGCATTGGTCATCGCGAAACCGATCATCTGCTGTTCTACAGCCATCAAAGCATGGTAAGCCGAAATGCCAAAGTGATTTGAGTTGCGCACCGCCACCCATCCGGAGCCATACTTATCAGCCTTTTCAATCGCGATTTGCATGGCAAAAGGCGCAACCACCAATCCTAATCCGGCATCACCATCAACAGTGGCGGTTGTAGGTGTTTGGTGTACAATTTTAATATTGGGCTTACTGTTAATGCGTTTCTTATCCCATAACCGTACATATCCACTCAAACGCGCCACCCCATGCGAATCAATTCCCCGCATATCCGACCGGATCAATACATCGGCCGCTAAACGCGCATGTTCATCATTGCAGCCAATAGCTAAAAATATATTTTGAGTAAATACACGCAACTCAGGTTCGGTGATAGTCATATTTAAAAGGTAGAATTTAGGACAGAAGTTGTAATGGTATCCTATAGGATATTCCATGTCACTTCCCGGTTTCGATCTAATTCAACGTAGGGTTTTCAGGGAAGTTAGCTATGTGTGCATACCGCTGCCCTAAGCTGATAACCATTTCTCGCCATAAAGAATCTTCATTATGATTGAATAAAATTTCAGGATTAAATTTGTCGGCAACTATCCAGGTGTCTTCTAATATCTCAACATCCAACTGCCCCTCTGTCCAGCCAGAATAACCAATAAAAAACCTAATTTCGGTATCGGCCAGTTGGTAATTGTTAACGAGGTCTTTAATAACTTCAAAATCGCCACCCCAAAAAATACCGGTTGATATTTCAATGCCCCCTGCTATTTTATCAGGGCAACGGTGTATAAAATGTAAGGTATTGTTACCAACCGGGCCGCCTTTAAATAACGATATTTCGGAATAAGACACATCTGGTAAGATATCACCCAAAATTAAATCGCTCAAATGATTTAAAACAAAGCCCATAGCCCCGGCATCCGAGTATTCGGTTAATAATATTACTGACCGTTTAAAATTTGGGTCCATCATAAATGGTTCGGAAATTAATATCCGCCCGGTTGCTGGTGTAGTTGAACTTAACATAGCGTGTTTACTTAAATAACAGACTGTATAAATATAACTTAGTTTAATACCATATACATCAAAAAGTAACCTTTTGGTTTTATAGTTTTATAAACTTTTGTAAATATAAAATAAGCCGCCATCAATTTGTAAGTTTGCAGATAATGAATCGTGATATTATACAAAATTTAAGGAAAGACTATAGTGCGGCTTCTTTATCAGAGAACGATGTAGTTAAAAATCCTATTAATCAGTTTGAGAACTGGCTTAAACAAGCCCTCGAGGCTGAGGTAAACGAGCCTAACGCCATGACGCTTGCCACCGCCACAACAGACGGTAGGCCATCTGCCCGCATAGTTTTGCTGAAAGATGTTGGTCAGGATGGGTTTGTTTTTTATACCAACTACCTAAGCCGTAAGGGTAAAGAGTTGGCTAAAAACCCATTAGCTACGCTTTTGTTTTTTTGGCCCGAAATGGAACGCCAGGTGCGTATTGAGGGTACGGTTGAAAAACTAAGCCGTGAAGTATCTGAAAGGTACTTTAATAGCCGGCCAAAAGCCAGCCAGATAGGTGCAGTTATTTCGCCGCAAAGCCAGGAAATTGAAAATCGCTTGGTATTTGAAAAAAAATGGGAAGAATTAGAAGCGTTATATGCTGATAAACCTGTACCTAAACCAGCACATTGGGGTGGTTATATTGTTAAACCACGCCTTATTGAGTTTTGGCAAGGGCGCCGCAGCCGCTTGCACGATCGTATTT
Source organism: Mucilaginibacter sp. (assembly GCA_025352225.1). Classification (GTDB taxonomy): domain Bacteria; phylum Bacteroidota; class Bacteroidia; order Sphingobacteriales; family Sphingobacteriaceae; genus Mucilaginibacter. The sequence continues at coordinate 29,656 of JANXTT010000005.1, forward strand.
TATTTAAAAAAGCCGATAAAGCTAACTGGAAGATAGTACGTTTAGCACCATGATATTTGAGGATATTCAAAATTTGTTAACCACCCGGTTTGGCGCAGATACTATTTTGGGCCAGGAAACCAATGGCTTGCAAAACGCCTTACTCATAGCTCCCGAAAAAATAGCTCAGGTTTGTCTGGAGTTACGGGATAACCCGGGTACTTATTTTGATTTCTTGTCATGCCTATCTGGTGTTGATTATGGCATTGCCGAAAACCGTTTTGGGGTGGTTTACCATTTGGCATCTATACCTTATCACACCCAGCTTACACTAAAAATCAGCAAAATTAACGATAGAACAGAAGAGTTGCCATCGTTCCCAAGTGTGTCATCGGTTTATAAAACCGCGGAATGGCATGAGCGCGAAGCTTATGATCTTTTAGGGATTTTTTTTGAGAACCATCCAGATCTTAGACGTATATTATTACCCGATGACTGGGATGGTTTTCCGTTAAGGCGGGATTATGTAGAAGCTGAAGAATATAAAGGAATTAAGATCAAATGATGTCTGATTGCTGATATTCAATTTCGGATTTAACCCAATAAAAATTGAATATCAGCAATCCGAAATTGAATATCCGAAATGAATTATACTGAGGGGCTAGAAAATTATCATAAAAAAATTGCCGGCGTACAGGCTGATGAAATGGTACTCAACATGGGGCCGCAGCATCCGTCTACGCATGGGGTTTTGCGTTTGGAGTTAATTACCGATGGAGAGATAGTACGCGAAGTTATTCCGCATATGGGCTACCTGCACCGCTGTTTTGAAAAACATGCCGAATTATTAACCTACCAGCAAACCATTCCATTTACCGATAGGATGGACTACCTCGCATCAATGAATAATAGCCATGCCTTTGTAATGGGCGTTGAACGGATGATGGGCATAGCAGATGATATCCCCAAACGGGTAGAATACATCAGGGTGCTGGTATGCGAAATGAACAGAATAGCGTCTCATCTTATTGCTATAGGTACTTATGGTATTGATATTGGTGCCTTTACCCCATTTTTATGGTGCTTTAGGGATAGGGAACATATTATGGGGATGTTGGAGTGGGCCTCTGGCTCGCGCTTATTATATAACTACATTTGGGTGGGAGGTTTATTTTATGACCTGCCCGTTGGTTTTGAAGAACGCTGCCTCGAATTTATTGAATACTTTAAACCTAAAATGGTTGAACTCAATCAACTATTAACTGACAACCAGGTATTTATTAACCGTACCGCTAATGTGGGTATATTACCCCTTGATGTGGCAATTAATTATGGCTGCTCGGGCCCAATGCTGCGCGGATCGGGATTGAAATACGATTTACGCCGCATTGATAATTATTCCGCTTATCCCGAACTGAATTTTGATATCCCGATAGGTACAGGTATGATGGGTGCCGTTGGTGATTGCTGGGACAGGTACAAAGTACGTGTTGACGAGATAGAAGAATCGTTAAAAATAATGGAACAATGTATTCATCGTTTGCAAAAAGAATTAAAACGCACGCCAGAATTTGACCCCCGCGCCAAACTTCCGCGTAAAACTATACCAAAACTGCAAGACTTTTACATACGCGCCGAAAACCCACGTGGTGAATTAGGCTTTTATTTTATCGCTGATGGCAAAAGTGAGATTCCCTTCCGGGTGAAAGCTCGAGCTCCAAGCTTTTGCAACCTATCAGTGCTTACAGAAATATCAAAAGGAGTATTAATTGCCGATTTGGTTGCCATTGTAGGCTCAATTGATTTTATGTTAGGCGAGGTGGATAGGTAGTATGTGTCTTTTGCTTTGGAAGTTATTCTTAAATGGGATGTGATAAGCTTCTTTAAGCAATGATTTTCAATTCTTTAAGTAAATTTAGTTTCAACTAAATAGCTTATGATCAATATTTTATATGCTAGAGTTATCAACATGCTTTAAACACTTGATTAGCATTAATAATATTTGTATTTTTTGTAAAAATAAATTTACTTTTGATCGTGAAACTCAACCCTAAACCCCAGCAATATACCTCACTATTATATTTTATATTGCTGTTTTCTTGTTTCACTCCTACTTATGCGCAAAATACTGTTGCGCACGATGATGATTTTAAAAAGCACACATATCAAAATATAGCGGCTTACACATCTTTTTTAAGCAAAACAGCAGATGATAATACGGCCTTGTTTGACAAAAAGCTACAGAAAGAATACAACAAGATAATTACCGAAAAGAATACCGATCTGATAAAAGAGCTGAACGATAAAAAGTTTTTGTTTGATATGGAAGTTCTGCCTTACCTAAACTCCATATTTAATCATGTCTTGGAAAAAAATGGGTTGGATAAAAATCAGTTCCATTTTTTTGTAAACCGCACAGCTAACGTTAATGCCTATACTTATGAAGACGGTACAATTGTATGCAACCTGGGCTTGTTGAATATTATGGAAAATGAAAGCCAACTGGCAATGGTTTTTTGCCACGAACTTGGCCATTATATGCTAAAGCATGCTAACTCGTCCATTATATCTCAATTAAAACTTTACCACTCAGCTGAATTTTTATCTAAGGTGAGGCATATTAAAAGGCAGGAATATAACGCTAAAAAAAACTTGGAAGAACTGTTTAAAACCGATGTGTTTGATAGGCGGAAACATAACCGATCGCAAGAGCGCGCGGCCGATTCGTTGGGTATTTTATTGTTTAAAAATACGTCTTATAGTGGGGTGCAAGTGTCGCATATTTTCGATCTTTTAGATGTTGCCGAAGCTTCGGCAGCAACCGGCACGCTTATCAATTTTTTTAAACAGGAAAATATTACTATAGACGAAGGATTGCTAAAGCCTGCAAAAAAAATGAGTTTCGGAATAGTTAAACAAGAGATAATAGATTCATTAAAAACTCACCCTGATTGCGCAATACGAAAAAAGGTGATGCAAGCATATTTTGATAAAAATCCAAAACCCGGACAGGATTTTTTGGTTGGCAACGAAAAAAAATTATCAGTTATTAAAAAAACGGCTTTGTTTGATGAAGCGAATTTTTCAAAAGAGAATGATAACTTGAGCTATTACTTTTACCAATTGGTTCAAAGCGACGCGGCGTTCCCGGCAAATGCTTATATTAAATCAGAGATATTTGCTACGTTGGTATCACTATGCCAGCATCAAAAAGAACACACGTTGCACACAGTAGTGAGTAGCATGTATACCCCCGCAGATAACAAGGATGAATACGCATTACTGCTAAAAATGTTCGATACCGTTGATCTGGCTACCCTAATAGATATGGCTTCCAAATATTACGAAAATAATAAATCCTCAATCACGGCTTCGGCAGAAGCGATCAACCACCTTAAACAATTTAAAAATTAAGTATGAAATTAAAACTATTAGTTGTAGCCTTGGTTTCCCTGAGCTTACAAGGGATGAGTCAGAACGTATCAAAAGTTTTTGACGAAGTAAAGAATGTAACTATCCGCAACAGCGGGGTTATAAAAAAGAATAATGTTGTAAAAGGCTATTACAACTTTTATGAGTTTGATAAGATAGACAGGAATACGCGCTTGTTTAAATTGAACTTAATGGATGAGAACCTAAATTCTTTAGGTACAAAAGAAATTCAAGGGCCAAAAGAATGGGTGCTAATTAGCAGCGGTTTTGACGGTAATAACTTTTGCTTTAAGTTTTGGGATGAAAAAGCCAAAACTTTTGAACTAAAGGTTTATGATCAGCAAGCTAAAGAGGTCAACTCTGTAACAACGGAAATCAACTACAAACCTTCGAGCATGAAATACAAAAATTACCAAATGTCGGTGAGCCCGGAGTTGAATATTAACGAGAATAATGGTTTTGTCGATTATACTTTTAACGAACCTAATGATGCATTTATTATAAGTTATGCGGGTGGTACAGCTCAAAAATCGTGGAATCATACGTATGAGCCCGAAGGCAAGTCACGAATAATGCTACCCAATTATTTGAATGGCAACGCTGATATAATACTAACCGCTGTAACCAGGGTTGAAAAAGGGTTATACAGTATAAAAACTCAAAACTTGATGATAGCCAATAGCGTGAAAGACGGCCGTCAATTGTTTGAAATGCCAATGGAATTTGATAATGATAACTATGTGGTGCCTGTTAACGCTGTTTTTGGGGATAATAAGATCACCGTTATTGGATTGAATTATAAAAAAGCCAAAACCTTTTCAACAACACCTGATGGTTTTGCATTTTTAGAGATCGACAAAACCGGTAAATTGTTAAAAAGCAATTTTAAAACGTTTGATGAATCATTAAGTAAATATTTAACTATAGATAACGGAAAGTTAGACGGTGGGTATTTTCTATACATCCATGATATTGTTAAAACTAATAAAAACACTAACCTGGTAATAGCAGAAAAATTCAAGAAGCCGGGCGGTTCAGGAGCACTATCCGCTTTTGCCACTTTAACTGGTGTGAGCATGGTTTCTTTACAGCTGGAAAACATGGTTGTAATAGAATATGACAACAACGGTAATGCAATACAAGCCGAAGAGATTCCTAAAGCCAAAGGGTCAACTCAAAATTTCCCATCTTATACAGGCTTTCTTTCGCCATATTTGTTAGCAAACTGGGCCAAGCTAATGGGGCAACTGGACTATATGTATACGCTAAAAAGCGATGATAATGCTGAGATTACTTTCAGCTTTGTAGATTATGAAAAACTTGATGAAGATGCTAGTAAGACGAAGAACTTTGGTCAGATAAAATACAAGGCCGGTAAAATAACTGTTGATAAGATCGCTATTAAAAAAGATAAGGCGAGCTGGTCATACATATTACCTGCAAAAACAAATCATGTTATCCAAGTAAATTATTTTAAAAAGGAAAAGAAGATGACGATGGATATGATCAAACTAAATTAAAACTAGTATGCTATTGTAACAAAGGCGGTGGAGTATTATAGGGCTCCATCGTTTTTTTACGGTTAAACCCCCAAGTGTGCCCGCTTTAATAAAAGTCATTTTATGTATTAGAGCGCGGTTTAATTCATGGCTATTTTGCTTCGTTATTTAAATTACATAATACTTTATTGTAGAAAATTTACAACTATTTTAAACACTATCGACTTTGTGTTGTTAAGTAATAACATTGAAACAAAATCATTTATCAATAAACGCAAAATCATGAAAGATCAAACAAAAATAATAGTAGGATTACTTGCCGGTGCCGCCGCTGTTGCTGCTGTAGGGTTATTATTAAACTCGGATAAGGGTACAGAAATTAAAGAAGAAGTTTCTGATTATTTAGCTGATTTAATAAATTCTGTAAAAGCCAAAGTACAGTCGGGTACAGATAACTTGGCTGAATTGAAAGACAATGCTTTTAAAGCGGCAAAATCGGCTGTTAAAAACAATGTTAACAATGTTAACGAAGCGATATCAAGCAACTAATATTTGATAGTAATAATTAAAAGATGGGTTTTCATTTAATTGAAAACCCATTTTTTATATCATTACATTTATAAAATACAATAACCTGATATGGCATTAATAGAACCTACCAAACTAGAGGCAGATAATCCATCAATAATTAAGAAAAATTCTTCGGCTATTCGTTTTTGGCATTGGTTAAATGCTATCGCTATTATCGGATTATTAATTACAGTACTTATCAATTCCACCGTACTTAAACCACGGAAAACTGCTTCAATAGTACAAACCGAGATGAAAAACAGTGGTACTACTGTTACAATTGATCAGGCCCGAAATGTAGTGAACGCGTTAAGTGATAAAGTTTGGGAAATACACGTTTACATTGGTTTTTTTCTGGTAGCTCTATTTGTTTTCAGGCTGATAACCGAGTTTTTTCAGCTAACGGAGCAAAAATTTATAACTCGTTTTAAAAAAGCATGGAAACTTTTTTTTATTATTAAACAACAAAGAGAAGTTTCCAAACATGAACTGGTTGTAAAATCCATATATATCATATTTTATTGCCTGCTGCTAATAATGGTTTGTACAGGCCTGAGTTTGGCGTTTGAAGATAACTTACCCTTTTCAAAATCATTGATGCATAATATTAAAGACATTCACGGTTTTTGCATGTATTTAATATTGGGCTTTATATGCGTACATCTGGCGGGCGTAATTATGGCCGAACGTAAGGATAGTAAGGGCATTGTTTCTGACATGATTAATGGCGGATAATTATAAAAGAAAACGTTGACTATAATTAATTAACATGTTAACTCAAGGTTTAATAAAAGACAAAGGCGCAATTAAACAATACCCTTTTTACCTAAAAAGCACGGTTATTCTGTTTGGGTTGGTTTTGTTAACTTATATATTGTTCTCCATTCAAAGTATACTAGTTCCTTTTTCGTTTGCGCTTATTATTGCCATACTCCTTAATCCGTTATGTAACTTACTGCAGCACCTGAGGTTTCCTAAAATACCTGCTATTATAATTTCTATATTGATTGCCTATATAATTGTAGGTAGTATTGTATTTTTTCTGTCTATGCAAATGGGCCATTTTAGCGATACATTTCCCGCTTTACAAGTTAAATTTGGTCATATTATACACGATCTTCAGATCTGGTTGCAAACTAAATTTAAATTAAGCCTTGTGAAGCAAAATGAGCTTATAAACGAAGCCTTAAACAATAGCAAAGCGTTGCTTGGGGCAACATTAGGAACTGCCTTAAGCACATTAAGTGTTTTATTTCTAATCCCTGTTTACATTTTTATGCTTTTATTCTATAAAACATTATTGCTTAACTTTTTATTTGAAGTATTTGCCGAGGAAAATTCGCAACATGTACGTGTAATACTTAATCAAACTAAAAATGCTATTCAAAGCTATATGATAGGCTTACTGCTGGAAGCTTTTATAGTAGCCATCCTTAATTCTGCCGGCTTGCTTATTCTTGGTGTTAATTATGCCATTTTAATAGGTGTAATGGGTGCAATACTTAACATGCTTCCGTATATTGGTGGTATTATAGCCATAGCCCTTCCGCTATTAATGGCTACCGTAACTAAAGATGGATATAGTACCCAGCTAGGGGTAATAATAGCTTACATGATTGTGCAATTTATCGATAATAATGTGTTGGTTCCGCGTATAGTTTCGTCAAAAGTACAGATCAATGGCCTCATTTCAATTCTGGTTGTGTTATTGGGTGGCGCACTTTGGGGCGTATCCGGCATGTTCCTGTCCATTCCTTTTGTAGCCATTTTGAAAATAATTTTTGATAGAATAGACGATCTGAAACCCTGGGCCAAGTTGTTAGGTGATATAGTTCCAACGCGGCATAAAGGAGATATATGGCGAAAACGAAAAAAAGATGCCATAATATCAGAAAGCATAACAAATTGATGGAATGCATGGTTTTTTGTGATAAATTTGTTTTGTTTTAAAAGTATTAACGTTTTTTACTTGCTATGGGTTGTGTAAATTGTTTCACAAAACAATGCCAAGTTTTATAGTGATTTATTGCCTTACAATATTAACTGGTAACATATCAAATCGCCCTTTCGTATTAGAGGGTTTGCAAGTATGAGTAATTGTAGTTAAACTTTTTATCCAAAAAAATAACAGTGCTTACAAAAAAAATAATATAATTTGATTAGAATGTTACTATTTGAACGGAAGAATACCATAATAATCAGCAGAGCGCTTCTCGTTTTATTCTTTCTGGGTACTTCTATAATTTTCAGCCAGGCTAATGCTCAGGTTAATAATATAACAGGCAAAGTAACCGATGCTCAAACCGGCGAGCCTATGCCTTATGTAACTATCTCGGTTAAACTTACTAATGGCATAAAAAAAGGAACCGCCACAGACTTTGACGGTTTATACACTTTATTGATACCGAAAAATTTGGCCGTTGATAGTATCTATGCTACCTATATAAGTTATTTTCCTGCAAAAAAACAATTACCAGCCTCTCGTAACGGAGAAATTAACTTTCAATTGTCTATAGATAGCAAAATGCTTAATGCAGTAAATATAACACCTAAAACCTACGTAAACCCAGCATGGGAAATTATGGCAAACATGGTTAAGCATAAGCCTGATAACGACCTCCAAAAACTAAAAAGCTACCAGTATCAAAGTTATAACCGTATTGAAGTTTCACTAACTAACATAAGTGAAAAAATGAAACAGCGAAAAGTGTTTAAAAAAATACTTCCATTAATGGATAGCCTAAAAAAAATTACCGGTGATAACGGCTCACTTGTACTTCCTGTTTTTACTTCAGAAACCATATCCGATTATTATTATCAAAACAACCCCACACGTAAAACCGAACATGTGCAGCGAACTAAGTCTAACGGCGTTGGTATTGAAGATGAAACCCTGATCTCACAATTAGTGGGAACAACTTTTCTTCAATATAATTTTTACAACAACTACCTCAAACTGGCCGGTAAAGATTTTATTTCGCCCTTATCTGATAGCTGGAAAACATTTTACAACTATGAATTGCTAGACGAGCATGATAAAATAAACGGCACCGAATATTATAAAATTGAGTTTAAACCAAAACGAACACATGATTTATCCTTTGATGGGATAATGTGGATAACCAAGGATAGCTATGCCTTATATCGGATGGATGCGTCTGTTGCACAGGATGCTAATCTAAACTTCTTAAATAAAATAAGAATACTACAGGAAATGGTTCAAACCCAAGGAACAACTGCATGGATACCTGGTAAAACACGAATTGTTGTAAATCTATCCAATGTAAGTAAAAACCTGTCGGGCTTGGTTTGTAAGTTTTATCTATCAAACAAAAATATTGAAGTAAATAAAACCTATACAGACGCCTTTTTTAAAGAAAGCCTTGTGATGGGTAATGATGTTAATAAAAAGGATGATAGCTACTGGCAGGCAAATCGCCATGATTCTCTTACCGTAGCTGATAAAAGAGTTTATCATATGATAGATACCGTTAAAAACCTGCCCATAGTAAAAACTTATGCAGATATAGCTAGTATGCTGATAAATGGGTATTATAAAATCGGTAAAATTAGCTTGGGGCCTTACCCATATACTTATAGTTATAACGACCTTGAAGGCAGCGTTTTACGCTTAGGCGTAATTACCAATACTCGTTTTAGTGATAAAATAATTTTGGGTGGTTACTTAAGCTATGGCTTTCGCGATGAGGCATTCAAATACAGCGGAATAGTGGATTATATTTTTTCGCGCAAGCCGTGGATACAGGCAGGGGCTTCTTATTTGCACGACCTGGGACAAACTGGTTATCAATTTGAAAACTTCATTTTCAATAACAGCAATGTTTTTAACGCGTCAATACGTAATGGTATTATAAGTAACCGTGGGCCTTTTTTACAAAATGTAACTAAAGCATATGTATTCTCAGACCTTACCTCTACCCTGCGTGGTAAACTTAGTCTTACACATAGTACATTTGACCCGCTTTTTACTGGATTTGAATTTCACGATGCTACAACCGGGCAGGTTGATACCCGTTACGAAGTCACAGAAATAGGTGCTGAACTACAATGGCGGCCAGGTACACGCCTATTACAATCCTCAAAAGTTAACAAACGGATCATTATTGGTAACGGTGGCGACAACCCGGTTTTTACTTTCAGGTATACTCATGGTATAAAAGCACTAGGCGGATATTTTAATTACGATAAATTCCATATTAATTTACAACAAAAAATTAGAATGGGTATTTTTGGCAAGGGCGAATATTCTTTAACCGCCGGCTACATACCAAGTAATATACCCTCGCCTTTGGTTGAAAATCATCGTTATAGTTTTAATACAATCCGTTTTCTGGAATTTGCCAGCGATGAATATGTTTCACTAAATTATACCCAACATATGGAAGGGTTAATCACAAACAGTATCCCTTTGTTAAAAAAATTAAATGTTCGTACAGTAGCAATTCTTAATGTTTTAGATGGTAATATAAGTAATGATAATATTGAGGCCTTTAATAGAGGTAAATTTATACTTAACCGAAGCCTTGAAGGTATACCATATATTGAAGCAGGATACGGTGTGGAAAATATATTTAAAATTTTAAGGGTAGACTTTTTACACCGTTTAACGCATCTTGATCATATTTACAGCAACGGCGAAGAACCCGAACCGTTTGCCGTGAGATTAACGCTGCAGTTCAGACTATAATCAATAAAAAAAGAGCTTTTAAAACGAAGCTCTTTTTTGTTTTTATAGGTAGTAGATATATTTGTTAAGCAACTAAACGTTTTTTGTTAACATTTTGATTGCCGATTTTTTTTCTTTGTGTTGATTTAAAAGCCTCCAAATCGCTTTCTATTATTTCTTTTAATTCTTTATCAAAGCGCTTAAGTAATAAATTGGTACGGTTAAGCATTAATTTGTCGAGTATGTTTTCAATGTTTTCCATGGCTAAGTTGATTAATTATGTAAGCTATATAACCAATATTATGCCAACACTTTTTTAAATGAAAAAACTGCTATAATAGTAAAAATTAATCCTTCAGGTCTAAAACTTTACTTAGATTGTATTATTTTTAGGTCATTTTTATGTAATATGATGCCTTAAAAGTAAAACAGATTTGATTAGCTTAAATTATGATAGCTCTATTTTGGAATCAATAATATATTCAGCATTACAGCGCCTTATTCCAATGCTTCACCTTCTTGCGGCAACGAGTACGCACAACGAATAAATATCGGTGGGGTAATATCCAGTGAAAAAGTACTGGAGCTAATTCATAGTTATAATTACCGCAATATGCCCTAAATAGCAATGCGGGTTGGCAATCTTATTTTAACACCCCAAGTCCGCATTGTATACCGATCTGCACCGTAAGTTCAAATGCGCCGTACATAGCATCTGGAGTATTTGTCTAACTATATACATATTCCTAAACATCATTCTTTCTATAAAACTTCAACTCTCTTCTGGTTACTTATTTTACCGTTTTTATGGGGCTGATCTTATCTTCAAACTCTTCGTTGGGGATAAATGACTTATTCTTCACTTATTTTTTGATGATTTGGCCACGGGATTAAAGTCTAGCGCTAGCTTCACCCAATGAGCTATTTCTTTTTTCGAGGGTAAAAATTCGTCGCTTACAAATAAATAACCTTTCATTGTTTTGCCTGAATGTGCCATAGGCGTACACCCTTCCTGTTCCATTGCTTCATCATAAAGTTCAGGATCCAGGCGTACCAATATTTTATCCTTTTTTATGGCTACACATATTTTATCGTTAACCATAAAGCACAAGCCGCCAAACATTTTCTTCTCTTCCACATTTTCTTCTCCGGCTTCGGCAATTAGTTCTCTAACGGTATTGGCTATTTTTTGGTTGAAAGCCATAAGTAATTGATTTAATATAATTAACGTGTTATAAATGATTAAATCTAAATATAAAAGGAATTAAATCATGGTTTGTAATAATTAATTAGTTAAAAAATTTGTTATTTACATAATTTAATATTTATTTTTGTAAATTGTAAAAAAATTGAGTTTAACGAATTGATTAACAGGAATAAACATTGGAGCATTAAATGGACCGCATCATTATTAATGGTGGGTTATCTCTATGTAAGTTTGGCTCATGTTTTTCTCATTCCTCAATACAATACATACGAAAATACCCAGGGTAGTATTGCAAACAAAATTAGTGATTTACCTATAACAGCTAAAAAGTATACGCTTATAACGCGTACTGATAAAATTTTAAACTTTAGGAAGCGGTCTTTAAATGCTTTAATTAATCCTGGTTTAAGTTTATCAATAATATATAATTTATCAAAAAACAACAGCTTTTTAACCTCGGGTACTTATTCTTCACCAAGTGCAAAGACTACCGCTTATTTGTCTTTGTATATCTTGCATTGCAATTTTAGAGTTTGATTAAAAGTTTTCTATCTTTAATTTGATCATAATTTGCCAAATGTGCAGGTATGATTGCTAAAACTAACATTAATCAAATACTAATTTTAATTAGCTTAACAAATGCGGAAAAGCTCTTCACTAAAGCCCCATTGCCATACATGTGATAAGAAACTGCAGAGGGTACAAAGAGGAATAATTGTAAAAAACTTTTTGTTTTGGCTACCTATTAAAAAATACAGATGTTTTACCTGTAATACGGAGACTCATATTTTATATATAGCCCCTGAAAACCCTGTATACAGTCGTCGTAGATTAGAGGCACGCGACAATATCAAAATTTTGAATCCGTACTTATCCAAACAAAGTACTGCTTAAATACCGATCGCCACGATCACAGGCGATAAACACTATTACACCTTCCTTAAGCTCCTGCGCGAGTTTAAGGGAGGTTGATAAAGCCCCTCCACTACTCATTCCTGCAAATATACCTTCTGCTTTTGCTAACTTACGTGCCATATTGATAGCGTCAGTTTCTGATATATCCATAATTCTGTCAACACGTAACGGGTCAAAAATTTTGGGGAGGTAAGCTTCCGGCCAACGGCGGATGCCCGGAATTGAGGAGCCTTCAACGGGCTGGCAACCTATAATCTGTATATCAGGATTCTTTTCTTTTAAAAAGCGGGAGCACCCCATAATAGTGCCTGTGGTGCCCATAGCACTAACAAAATGTGTTATTTTTCCATCGGTATCACGCCATAATTCCGGCCCGGTTGATTTATAGTGAGCCATGTAATTATCTGGGTTAGCAAACTGGTTCAGTAAAAAAAACTGCCCGGTAGCGGCTTGTTCTTCGGCATAATCGCGGCAACGCTCAATACCGTCAAGCAGTGTAACTTTGGCGCCATATGCTTCCATAGTTAGGGTACGTTCGCGGGTGGAGTTATCGGGCATCACTAGTTCTATTTCTAAACCCAATATGGTTGCTATCATAGCTAATGCAATTCCGGTATTGCCGCTAGTAGCTTCAATTAACTTCATTCCTGGCTTAATTTCGCCGCGTTCTAACGCACTGCGTATCATATTTAAAGCGGCCCTGTCTTTAACGCTCCCGCCGGGGTTGTTACCTTCAAGCTTGGCAAATATTTTTACGTTAGCATTAGGGTTCAATTTTTTAATTTCTACCAATGGCGTGTTGCCTACTAAATCTATAATGCCTGCCATATTACTCTAAGTTTCCTTGTTTTACTGTAATTTCTGATTTATGATATACCCTTGAGCCTGGTGCTATGCTTTTGGTGAGCCATACGTTTCCTCCTATAATACTGTGATGCCCAACACTTGTTTCACCACCTAAAATAGTTGCTCCCGAATAAATAACTACATAATCCTCTACGGTTGGGTGCCGTTTTGTAAAAGCCATACTTTTATCAACACTTAAAGCGCCCAGCGTAACACCCTGATAAAGTTTTACATGTTTACCAATTATGCAGCTTTCGCCGATAACTATACCGGTTCCGTGGTCAATATAAAAATACTCGCCAATTTGAGCGGCCGGGTGAATATCAATACCTGTTTTTGAATGGGCATGTTCTGTTAAAATACGCGGGAGCAGTGGTACATTTAATTGATGCAGGCAATGCGCCAGGCGATAATAGCATATGGCATAAAATCCGGGGTATGCCCTAACAACTTCAAATTCTGTACGGGCGGCAGGGTCGCCATTAAATATGGCCTGAATATCGGTATTTAGCAAGCGGTATAACTCAGGGAGCTGGTCAAAAAAACTCTTTGCCACCTTATCATTATCGCAATCACGGCAAGCCTGTGTTGCATTTAATACTAAGCAGAGCTCATCTTCAAGATTGTGGAATTCGGCTTTAAGCTGATCAATTGAGTTATAACCTTGTTTTGAATGTTCCGGATATAATAAAGAAATCACATTGAGGGCCCAATCTGCTATTTGCATATTGGATGGAACCGCCTCAATATGTTGCTGCTTATTAAAAATATGCTGGTAAAATTCCTGATTCATATATAGTTCTTACAGATGCCAAAAGGTACAATAGAATTTGCACTACAAGTTTATAAAAAAGAATGTTGTTTGTTACTCTACACCCTTAACTTTCATATGCAAAACATATATTGCTTCGGACGCTGTAATAAACAAATCCTGTTTAGTTTTTCCACCAAAGCAAAGATTTGCTGTCCACTTGGCTGCAATATCAATATGGGCTATTTTTTTACCCTTTATATTATAAATCGTAACCCCTTTCCCGGTTAAATAAATGTTACCATGTTCATCAAGCGTCATCCCATCCGAACCTTGTTCAATTAATAACAATTTTTCGCTTAAAGTGCCGTCGGCATTAATTAAGTACCGGTAAGTTTTGTTAGCACCAATATCTGCCACGTACAAATACTTGCCATCCGGAGTGCCAACAATGCCATTTGGCTGTTTAAAATCGCTAATTACAACAAACGATTCCTTTTTATTACTTGGTATATAATAAACATTCTGACCTTTAATATCAGGCGTAGTTCTATCCCAATAGGGGCGCTGGTAGTAAGGATCGGTAATGTAGATACCTCCTTTATTATCTATCCAAAGATCATTAGGGCCATTGAGCCGATGTCCTTCAAAATCTTTGAGCAGTACATTTATTTTCCCCTTGGGGCTTATTGACCATAGTTGGTCGTGCTCGTCAGCGCAAGCTATTAAATTTCCTTTTTTATCAAAATACATTCCATTAGATCTGCCTGCATTATCTAAAAAAATTGACAGTTTTCCATCCAATCCATATTTCCAGATTTTATTATTGGGCTGATCTGTAAAAAAGATATTGCCATTTTTGTCAACCGCGGGGCCTTCGGTAAAACTAAACTGCCGGGAAATTAATTGGGGTTTAGATTGATCTTCAATGATGGCAGCTTCGCTGGTATCAATTTTAGATTTTAACTGATTATCAGCACCATGCGTATTAAAATGGACGCATACAAGGCATATAAGTAGTAAATTATTAAAGGTGATTTTTTTCATTTTTAGTCGCAATTCAGAAAACCGAAGATATTAAATATCTGTAACTTGCTGCTAATTGAAGCCGTGTGTACTACGGTTAAAGTTTAATCACTTTTTTGCCTGGCTTTATTACTGGTTTTTCGGAATGTGGCTTGGGAATGCTTTTTACTATAGTAATAAGCGTATGTGCAATTAAGCTTAATGCGTTTACTCCAAAGTTAATAAATGGCCTCATTACATTCATGTTCTGGTTATCGGGCACAACTACTCTAGGGTTATTTATCTTTTTGAAAGTTTGATTTGCCATGATGTTATAACGTTAAATACTTATTTTATTATAATCATCATTTGATCTGAATTGTTTGCAACGCTTAGGAGTATATAAAAACAAAAACCTCTAACATTTAAGTTAAAGGCTTTTGTTAAATTTAATACTGGACTTTACTTACTATCTGCTTGTTTTATAACAATAGCCGATTTTGTTTGATTGCCATATGATAATGTTACTACATATGTACCCGGAGCACTATTAATTTGCAGGGTGTTGGTATGCTCGCCGGCTGATAATTGTTGCGGCTCGCTCTTATAAACTATGGTGCCACTTAA
The DNA here is from genome assembly GCA_025352225.1 of Mucilaginibacter sp. Classification (GTDB taxonomy): domain Bacteria; phylum Bacteroidota; class Bacteroidia; order Sphingobacteriales; family Sphingobacteriaceae; genus Mucilaginibacter. The sequence continues at coordinate 45,174 of JANXTT010000005.1, forward strand.
CAGGTTTGCTACAGTTAATTTTACACTGCAATCGGTTTTTAAATTGTATTTTACGTTAAGTGTACTGGTAAACGGATTGGGATAGGTAACAAAACTTACCGAATCTGCTTTAGCTACATTAGGTGCAAGTGCTAGCAAAGCAGTATCTGCTTTATTTACAAGTGAATTAAAAGAACTGGCATTTCCAGGGATTTCGAGACTTATATAATCGTACATTAAATGGCCAGAATTTGACTCTTCTAAACCGATAAAGTTTGCACCATTTTTAAGTTGCGATACCGGGATACTAACTGTAGATACCCCATATTTCCCGTAATTGCTTTGACGGGTAAAGGCATTGCCACCGCCAGTAGTTGGAAAAAACCGTGTAAATTGGTTTGCACTATTTACAAAAACACCTTGTGAGGCAGTATTTGCTGATGCATAAGCAATAGTTAAAGTTGCATTACCAGATGATGGCAGGTTTTTAAGGTTGAAATTAAGGTTCCATCTCCATGTTACATTATTGGGGTAAGCTATATGTGCATAAAAAAGCTTGTTACCCCAATCTTTAGATGCTACGTCATATTCTAATGGATTAGCAAAATTAGGCGCAACTTTATCCTCGTTAAAACCATCAAAATAATTTGTTCTACCAAATTTAAATTCTTCGGATTTACGGTTAGGGACACCAATTTCCCATACCAGGTTGCCATTATTACGTGGGATATCCCAGGTAACGGTACCTAAATTATCAGTACCACCTGCTGATATTTTTACATTAGTTCTATGATACTGGTTAATTTCGCCGTCTTTATAGGCAAATAGTTCATAAGTACCTGGGCGTACGTGCGGAATAGTAAACGAACCGTCGCCGTTTGTTTTAACCCAATACTGATAGTTTTTTGCTTCGAACTGAAAATCGCCAGTAGGATTGGTCCCATCTATCTGTGTTAAACCTATCCATGCACCGCCACCATTCATTGTGGGCTTAGCTGAGTCAACAATTTTAAATGTTCCGGAAACGGCACCGCGTGCTGATGCCTGCGGATAATCATTGTTATAATTTAACCAGGTAAATGGCCATTGCGAAGCTATGCTTGCCTGAAA
>JANXTT010000052.1 GCA_025352225.1 Mucilaginibacter sp.
CCATTTTGATTTAGCTAATAATTATGGCCCGCCTCCGGGTTCGGCCGAAGAGAATTTTGGCAAAATATTAAAACAGGATTTTGCTGCTCACCGTGATGAACTGATCATATCAACTAAAGCTGGTTATACGATGTGGGATGGCCCTTACGGCGATTGGGGATCAAAAAAATACCTGATATCGAGCCTTGATCAAAGCCTGAAGCGGATGCAAATGGATTATGTGGATATATTTTACCACCATCGCCCCGATCCCGAAACGCCGCTTGAAGAAACAATGACCGCTCTGGATCTGATTGTTAGGCAGGGCAAGGCTTTATATGTAGGCTTATCTAACTACAGGCCGCAGCAAGCCGCCGAGGCGATCCGCATACTTAAAGAATTGGGTACTCCATGTTTAATCCACCAGCCAAAATACTCCATGTTTGAGCGTTGGGTTGAAAAAGAAGGCCTGCTTGATGTTTTAGAAGCTAATGGTGTGGGTTGCATCCCGTTTTCGCCTTTGGCGCAGGGGTTATTAACCAATAAATACCTAAAGGGTATTCCTGCAGATTCTCGTGTGGCAAAAGGGGTGGGTTTTCTTACAGAAAATAACATTACCGACGAGCGGCTTTCGCAAATAACAAGGCTTAACGATATAGCTGTTGAACGCGGGCAAACACTTGCGCAAATGGCGCTGGCCTGGATATTAAAAGACGATAGGGTAACCACCGTATTGATAGGTGCAAGCAAACCCGAACAATTAACCGACTCTTTGAAATGTTTAGATAACATACAATTTAGCAGCGGGGAGTTGAGCAAAATAGAACAGATATTGCAATAATGGGTAATAATATGATTCGGTGGGGAATTATTGGCTGCGGTGATGTGACCGAAAAAAAGAGTGGCCCCGCTTTTAATAAAGTTGAAGGCAGCGAACTGGTAGCCGTAATGCGCCGTGATGCTGATAAAGCTGCCGATTATGCTAAACGCCATAATATTGCCAAATGGTATAGCGATGCTAATGAGTTGATGAGCGATACCGATATTAACTCAATTTACATCGCGACACCGCCATCATTGCATAAACAATACGCTATTGAGGCCCTTAAACGGGGATTAAATGTATATGTTGAAAAACCGGTTACACTTAACGCCCAGGAGGCAGAAGAGATAGCTGTCGCTGTAAAGCGCTCAACAGCTAAATTAACTGTTGCCCATTACCGCAGAGCCGTGCCCATGTTTTTATATATTAAAGACCTTTTAGCTAAAAATACCATTGGAGATATACGTACCGTGCAGATTAGAATGTGGCAGGCACGTAAACCAAAGCTGATAGCAGACACCGAACAAAACTGGCGCGTTGACCCTGCTTTATCAGGAGGAGGATATTTTCACGACCTTGCACCGCACCAGCTCGACCTGATGCTTTACTTTTTTGGCGAACCTATAAAATTGAGTGGTTTGGCCCTGAACCAATCAGGCAGCAGCGCAGATGACCACGTTTGTGGTACAGCTTTATTTAAAAACAATGTGGTATTAAATGGTTCGTGGAGCTTTAATGTTGCCGAGCCTGACGAGGTTGACGAGTGTTTAATAATAGGGAGCGAAGGCCATATCAGTTTTCCGTTTTTTGGCAAAACCGTAAAGTGGTATAATCAGCAGAATTCAGATATTCAGGTAGTTGAATTTGAACATCCGCAGCATATACAGCAGCCACTAATCAGTAAAATAGTTCCTTACTTTAAAGGCGGTGATGATAACCCGTGCTCAATTGAACAAGCTATAATTGTAATGAAAATGATAGACGCGTTTGCATTAAAAATTTAAACAGAAAGTAATATATTGCCCTAATTGTTGTTATTTATTAAAAACCTATAAAACATGAAAAAATTAATTTTATTTACATTTATTACCGCTTGTTTATTAACGGCGTTTAATGCTTCGGCACAAATGAGTGATAAAAGTAAAAGGCCAAGCCCGCCTGATACTGTTAAAGGTACTATAAAAAGCGGTGCCACAATTCAGATTGATTATAGTCAACCCGCTATTAAGGGCCGTACTATTGGTAAAGAAATTGCCCCTTTCGACGGTAAAATATGGCGCACCGGTGCCAATGAGGCTACCGTTTTTGAAGTTAGTAAAGATGTTAAAGTTGAAGGTAAAGAACTGCCTGCCGGAAAATACGGATTGTATTCCATTCCTGGTGAAAAAAATTGGGTTATCGTGTTTAATAAAACATGGAAACAATGGGGTACCAACTATACCGAAGCCGATGATGCGCTGCGTGTAACCGTTGAAACAGAAAAAGCGCCTAAATTTACCGAGCGTCTAAAATTTGTTATTGAGCCATCAGGAAAGGTGTCATTTTTATGGGGCGATACCAGGGTTAGTTTTAAAGTAAAATAACCTATCGGGCTATTTTAAGCAGAAAAACGTAAAGAACATTCCAAAAAAGGGATGTTCTTTTTTTATGCAATTAAGTCACTATATTCTATAATTGTTAATTTGACAATTATAGAATATTTTTAGCGCATAAATTCATTTGTTTTTAGTTTAAAACTACTTTTTTAAAACTTATATAAAAAAGTATCCCGCAGACGGTTTAGGGCTAATTTACTTGTTATATATATTATTAATAAGGTATTTAGTGAGGAATTAAACCTTAAACAATATGAACTACGTTGCAATTTACTGGTGGGTTATTATACCCATATTATGTATTCTTTTTTACAAAACCATTTTACGAATCATCTTCGGTATGGTAATGATCCCGGAAGACAGGATAGGGCTGGTCACCAAAAAGTTTGTGCTCTACGGCGCAAATAAAGAACTTCCGGACGGCCGTATCATTGCCACAAAAGGCGAGGCCGGTTATCAGGCAAAGGGCCTTGCCCCAGGTATTTACTGGTTTATGTTCCCTTGGCAATACGGCATAGTTTTGGAAGCTTTTACGGTTATCCCGGAAGGAAAAATAGGGTTGATACTATCAAAAGATGGCGCCGAAATACCTACAGGGAATATACTTGGCCGCAAGGTGGATTGTGATAACTTTCAGGATTCGGAAAAATTTTTGCTTAACGGCGGCCAGAAGGGGCGGCAGACAGCCATTATAACCGCGGGTACCTACCGGATTAATACCTATGCTTTTTCGCTTACCATCGCTGATATGACAGTTATCCATGAAAATAAAGTGGGTGTTATAACCGTGTTGGATGGTTTGCCAATAACTATAGGTCAAATAGCAGGTAAACATGTGGAGGGACACAATAATTTTCAGGATATTGATGCCTTTTTACTTAACGGAGGTAACCGTGGTTTACAACCACAAATTATATTAGCCGGATCGTATAATGTAAACAAATGGGCGGTGCAGATAGAAGAAATACCTATGACAGAAGTACCGATAGGTTATGTAGGTGTTGTTATATCGTACATTGGCGAAGATGGAATAGACGTTACCGGCGACTCGTTCAAACACGGTAACATAGTAAGTAAAGGTTTCAGGGGCGTATGGATGGAACCGCTAGGCCCGGGCAGGTATCCTATCAATACCTTTACGATGAAGGTTGAACTTGTGCCTACCACTAACCTGGTTTTAAACTGGGCAAACGCGCGCAGCGAATCTCATAACCTAGATAAGAACTTGTGTACGATTACTGTACGGTCCAGAGATGGGTTCCCCTTTAATTTGGATGTGGCACAGATCATTCATATTCCGGCTAATGAGGCTCCTAAAGTTATTGCCCGTTTTGGCAGCATGCTCAATCTGGTATCGCAGGTTCTGGAGCCAACTATCGGTAACTACTTCCGTAACTCGGCGCAGGATAGTGATGTGATCTCATTTCTGGTGAGCCGTAAAGAGCGGCAAGAATCGGCCAAGCAACATATCCAGGTGGTGTTGGAAGAGTACAACGTAAATGCTGTTGATACCCTTATCGGGGATATTGTTCCGCCGGAAGCCTTGATGAAAACCCTTACCGACCGTAAAATTGCGCAGGAAGAAGAAAAAACTTACGAAACACAGCGTATGGCCCAGGTGCAGCGTCAGGGCAAGGAAAAGGAAACCGCTATTGCCGAGATCCAAAAAGAAATAGTAAAGGCTCAGCAAAGTGTGGAGATAGCCCAACGCACAGCCGACGCTGCTGTTAAAAAATCGGAAGGTGAAGCCACTAGCTTAAAACTACAGGTAAGTGCCGAAGCTGCCGCTACTAAAATGCGTGCCGAAGCCGAAGCTGATGCTACCCGTTTACGTGCCGGCGCGCAAGCCGAATCAACCAAGCTTAACGCATCTGCCGAAGCAGAGAAAATATCTAAAACAGGCTTGGCCGAAGCTGAAAAGATTATGGCCATTGGTAAATCGACAGCCGAAGCTTATGAGTTACAAGTAAAAGCCATGGGTGGCGATAACTTTACCAAGTTTAAGATAACTGAAGAAATTGGCAAGGGCCATATCAAGGTTATCCCGGATGTATTGATAGGTGGTGGTAATGGTTCCGACGGGCCGATAAGTGGCTTGCTTGGGCTAAGGCTTATGGAAATGATGGACACGTCTGCTAAGGAGACCAAAAAACTGCCGTCTGCCGGAAAAGATAAGGAGTAAAAAACCCAAGTTATTGCGCCGTTGTGGAGAACTAAATGTCTCTGCAACGGCGCTTTTATTCTAATCTTGGCATTTAAGATGTTCTGATAATACAAATAATACGATCGTTTATAGTGCGATATCTTGAACTTGTATAGGTTCAATTAGCGCCTTATTAAAAAATTTACGCCCAATGGTTAAATATATAAAACCACTGCAACAGCATATTGCCATAATTGCCGTGAGGGGTAGGGGAGTGTTGTTGTTAAAAATGCTAACCATAGCCGACGCTAATGCTCCCAGGCCCATTTGTAATGTCCCCATTAAAGCCGACGCGCTACCTGCTTGTTTAGCAAATGGTGTTAACGATAGTGCCGAAGCATTGGGAGAGATAAATCCCTGGCAGCATAAAAAAAGAAAAATAAAGCTTATCATACCTGCTTGTGTAACCCAGCCATTCCAAGTTGCAGTAACCATGGTTAACCCTACCAGGCTTTGACAAAACAAAGCGGTTTTAATAACTTGTTCGCTTTTATAATACCTTAATAAAAGGCTGTTAATTTGGCTGGAGCCAATAAGCCCAGTAGCTATAAACGCGAATATCCAACCAAAATGCTTTTGATCAACTTTGTAATAAACAACAAAAACTTGCGACGAACCCGCCAGATAGGCGTACTGGCTTGCACCGGCTATTGCCCCGGTGATAGCATAAGTGTAAAACTGCGGATGTTTTAGAACGCTGTAAAAATTACGAATGATATAGTTTGGCTTTAAGGATAATTGCTGATCGGGTTCGCGGCCCGGGGGTAGCCATAAGATGCAACCCGCAAAAATAGCGATTGATATGGTGGTGAGCACAATAAAGATATAATGCCAGCCAAACGCGGCGCTGATATACCCTCCAATTGCGGGCGCAAGCATTGGCGAAATAGCTATAACCAATAATAGTAACGAAAATACTTTAGCTATTTCGCTCACAGGGAAAAGATCGCGCACCAGCGCACGGGCGGCAACCATGCCCGAGCAACCGCCCAGAGCCTGTAATAGCCGGATGGTGATAAGCATACCTGCCGACCGGGTTATGGCACAGCCTAATGATGCCGCCATGTATACTAATAACCCAATATACAATGGAGCCTTACGGCCATAACGATCAAGCAGCGGGCCGTATATTAACTGTCCAACAGATATACCTATAAAATAACTGGTTAGGGATAGCTGGATATGGGCAACAGAAGTATGCAGATCCTTTGCGATTGCTGGAAAAGCTGGCAGATACATATCAATAGAGAACGGGCTCAATGCCGAGAGTGTTCCTAAAATAAGTATGAGTATAATGTATCGCTTTTTATCCACTACTTGCAAAGATAGCCAGAGTTGTATTGAAATACGCAAATGATTAAATGTGTATTGATCTGCCTATTACAAATTTTGGCGTTGTGCAAATTTTTTAACAATTAGGAACAATGGGAGATCACCATCCAAAATCCACTGTTTTTTTCAAATCGGGATGAAGGCTGAAAAAGACAGGGCAGGTAAGAGCCGCGTGTTCAAGTATTTTTTTTTCCTTGTCGGTGTATTCATGAGCGAATTGAAAATCAACTTTAATTTCTGCTACCCTGCGTGGATCGGCGGCCATAATTTTAGTAGTTGAGCATTGTGTACCATCAATATTGATACCATGCGTGCGTGCGGTAATGCCCATTATGGTGAGCATGCAACTCGCTAACGATGCCGCAAGTAAGTCGGTGGGCGAAAAGGCTTCCCCTTTACCCTGGTTATCTACGGGGGCATCTGTAATAATTTTAGTTCCGGATTGAAGATGAGTTGCTTCGGTTCTCAATTCACCAAGATATGCGGTTTGAATAGTTGCCATTATATTTTATTTAGATTTACAAAATTATCATTCGTAAGTAACAATTAAAGCACGTTAATCATTTTTATAACCTTATTTCTTTATTTTTGCTTTTATGATTGATTTACCGGTTGTTGCAGCAAACCAAACCCAACGTAAACCTGATTGGTTGCGTGTAAAGCTTCCCGTTGGTAAAGAATACGCCCATGTTCGTAGTTTAGTGGATACACATAAGCTGCACACCATCTGCGAAAGCGGTAATTGCCCCAATATGGGCGAATGCTGGGGAGCAGGAACGGCTACCTTTATGATATTGGGTAATATTTGTACACGGTCGTGCTCTTTTTGTGCCGTGGCAACTGGACGCCCTTTGGCTGTTGATATGGACGAACCAAACCGGGTAGCTAATTCGGTTAAGCTAATGCAGGTTAAGCATTGTGTTATTACATCGGTTGACCGGGATGACCTGAAGGATGGCGGATCAACCATATGGGCAGAAACCATTAATGCCATTAGGCGCGAAAGCCCCGAAACAACATTAGAAACATTAATACCTGATTTTAGAGGTGTTTGGGAAAACCTAGACAGGGTAATTGCAGTTAGGCCGGAAGTGGTATCGCATAACCTGGAAACTGTAAGGCGGTTAACTAAAGAAGTACGGATTCAGGCAAAATACGACAGGAGCCTGGAATGTCTGAGCCGAATATCAGCAGCGGGGTTAAGAACCAAGTCGGGAATTATGCTGGGTTTAGGCGAATATGAAGAAGATGTTTTGCAGGCGATGGCAGATTTGCTTGCGGCGGGTGTGCATATACTAACCCTGGGCCAGTATTTACAGCCCACTAAAGGCCACCATCCGGTGGTTGATTGGATAACGCCGGATAAGTTTGAGTTTTACAAACAAAAAGGCTTAGCTATGGGTTTCAGGTATATAGAGAGCGGACCCCTGGTTCGGTCGTCCTACCACGCTGAAAAACATTTATTTGATTTTTAAAAAAACCTTCATACTTTCACTACGTTGAGCAAGAAAAACAAAATATCCCTTTCAGAAGAACAACTCATATCAGCACTGCGCAATCGTGAAAAAATTGCTATTGAAGCATTGTATGATATGTATTCGGGTTCTTTACTCGGTGTTATATCACGTATTGTGATTGACGAAGCCATCGCCGAAGATGTTTTACAAGAAACTTTTATTAAAATATGGAATTCTTTTCAAAGCTATAGTGCAGAAAAAGGGCGCCTATTCACCTGGATGGTAAACGTAGCACGAAATTTATCGATTGATAAAGTTAGATCCAAAGATTTTAAGAACCAAAATAAAAACCAGGAGCTTGAAATTAACGTAACTTTCATAGACGAACAAAGAAATACGGTTTACAATCCCGAACTACTTGGAGTTAGAGATTTAGTTGAAAAACTAAAGCCCGAACAAAAGTCGATTTTAGAGCTGGTTTATTTTAAAGGCTATACTCATGTTGAGGCAGCCGAAGAGTTAGCGATACCTTTGGGTACCGTAAAAACCCGCTTGCGAATGGCGATCATGCAGTTAAGGACATATTTTAATTAAAGTGGAAGACATTAAAGCATACATCGAATCAGGAATCTTAGAACTATATGTTCTGGGAGATCTTAGCCAGGACGAAAAGATCCAGGTGGAAGAGATGGCTTCAATGCATCCTACAGTAAAAGCTGAAATAGCAGAAATTGAAAGAGCATTAGAAGCCTACGCAACGGAGAACGCGATTGCCCCTCCGCAGCATTTAAGGGAAAAAATATTAAATAGTTTGATAACTAATTTAGCTGTCGATAATTTGCCGCCTTCGGGAGGGTATATTGATTCGGCACCGGCTGAAGCTACAGATAATGTAGTAGCTTTTCCAACATCTAAAACTAATAGCTTTTATAAATATGCCTTCGCAGCATCATTGGCGGCATTGATTATGAGCTTATTTGGACTATACTCCCTTAATAATAAATTACAGGAATCGCAGGGCCAGGTAGCGTTACTGCAAAATAAAAATCAAAGTTTTGCCAACAAGGTTAACTTGTTAGATAATGAGATCAATGTTTTTCATGACCCTACTATCAAACTCATCAAATTGCAGGGTACTCCAAAAACACCTTCTTCACAGATGGTGGTTGCCTGGAGCCCGCAAAAGAAAAAAGTGATGATTGATATGCAAGACATGAAACTTGCCGAGAACGATAAAGCGCATCAATACCAGTTATGGGCCATTGTTGCAGGTAAACCAGTTGATTTGGGTGTATTTGATTCTAAAGCGGATACAACCGGAATGGTAGAAATGAAATCTGTTGCTAATGCGGTGGCCTTTGCGGTAACCGTGGAACCACGAGGAGGAAGCGTAAACCCAACAATGGATCAGATGGTGGTTATCGCCAAAATATAAAGCTTGTTAAAATTTGCATAAACAAAAGAAGCCTCCGAAAAATCGGAGGCTTCTTTATTGAGGTCAGTTAACCTAAGCCGTATTGCTACAGCTACCCATTATTACGAAATAAGTTTAGCTAAGGTTACAGGAATTTGAAAAATAATTTGGCCGGGTAAAATAGTATAAAGCCGGTTAGGCAAAGATAAATCATCACCCGCCTTACCATGGATATAAGCACCAATGATACAAGCCTCCTGAGGCGAATAGCCTTGCGCAAGTAACGATACAATTACGCCGGTTAATACATCGCCCATGCCGCCGTTTGCCATAGCGGGGTTACCTGTTGGGTTAAAATAAACAGTGCCTGCTGGAGTAGCTATAAGGGTATACCTGTTTTTCAACAGGATATATATGCCGTATTGATTGGCCTTTTGCTGTAAGGTTTCCAACCTGTTCCACCAATTGGCATGCTCGCCAAACAGGCGGTCAAACTCTTTTAGATGCGGGGTAATAATACTGCCTTTCGGTATCATATCCCAAAGGTGATGGTTAGTTGCCAGCAGGTTTAAGGCATCAGCATCAATAACTACCGGCTTATTATATGCTGTGAAAAGAGCCTGTAAGAGCAGTAGGGCATCTGTTTCTACACCCAAGCCGGGCCCAATCGCAATGGCGTTAAACTTATCCCAGGCAATATCAGGCATATCATCGCCCTGGCGTATGATGGCCATTATTTCGGGCAGGTAGGTATTTAGAGCAGCTAACCCGCTGGCTGGGACACAAGCGGTAGTTAACCCGGCACCACCATGAGCACATGCCGACGCGCTTAGCAACGCGGCACCCATTGTTTGCGGTTGGCCTGCAATAATCAAAGCATGACCGTAAGTGCCTTTATGATCAAACGGTTTACGACGTTTTAATAATGCCCGGATATCTGTTTCGCCTATTAAATGATAGTGGCTATTAACCAACTGGGTATAGGCTTCGTTTAAACCTATATTTACAACTTCCCAACAGTTAACGTACGGCGACGACTCCGGCAATAAAAAGTTGAGTTTTGGAAATTGAAAGGTAATAACCAGATCGGCTTTAAGTATGGTGGCATATTTAGGGATCTCACCTTCGGTAAAAAGGCCACTGGGTACATCAACTGCTACAACAACCCGCTTTAGGGCATTCAGGTGATCAACCAGCCGGGCATAATCGCCGTACAAGGGCTTATTTAAACCCGACCCTAACAGGGCATCAATAATTATAGCGGCGTTCTCCTCGGGTAAGTTACCGTTGGGCTGTATATCAAGGTATTCAATACCCGCCGTTTTTAACCTTTCCAAATTGGTAAGAAAATCAGGAGTAAGTTTTTCAGAAAAGCGGGCGATCAGCACAGATACCGATCGGTATGCATGCTGTTTTAATAACCGGGCTATAGCCAGCCCATCGCCACCATTATTACCCGTGCCGCAGTAAACCGCAATGCTTTTACCCTTATCGGGGAAATGATTGATAAACCAGGCAACAAAGGCTTTGGCGGCACGCTCCATCAGATCTATTGAAGTGATAGGCTCGTGCGCTATGGTATAGGCATCAGCTTCGCGGGTTTGGGTTGAGGTTAGTAAGGGCTGCATATTTCATAAAGGTAAAGTCTATGAATATTGTTTTAGTGATTTTTCTTATTGCTTGCCGTTAGCTCCATTTCTTTTTTAAGGAACATGCCTGTAAAGCTGCCTTTTACCTTGCAGAGGTCTTCGGGCGTGCCCTCAAACAATATTTTGCCACCACCAGCGCCACCTTCGGGGCCCAGGTCTATCACATGGTCGGCTACTTTGATCACGTCGAGGTTATGCTCAATTACCAATACGGTATTGCCTTTGTTAACCAACAGGTTTATAACGCCAAGCAGCACATTAATATCCTCAAAATGCAAACCTGTTGTTGGCTCATCTAAAATATAAAAGGTATTGCCGGTATCTTTTTTAGAGAGTTCTGTAGCCAGTTTAACACGTTGTGCCTCGCCGCCTGAAAGCGTGGTTGACGATTGCCCCAGCGTAATATACCCCAGGCCTACATCTTGCAGGGTTTGTATTTTACGGTGGATAGATGGGATATGCTCAAAAAAGGTACAGGCATCCTCAATACTCATGTCAAGCACATCGCTGATGGATCTGCTGCGATAGCGTACTTCCAGGGTTTCGCGGTTATAGCGGCGGCCATTGCACTCTTCGCAAGGTACTTGCACATCTGGCAAAAAGTTCATTTCAATAACCTTTAAACCCGCGCCCTGGCAAGTTTCGCAACGGCCACCCTTTACGTTAAACGAAAAACGGCCGGGTTTATAGCCCCTTATCTTTGATTCGGGTAAGGCTACGTACAGGTTGCGGATGTCTGAGAATACGCTTGTATATGTTGCCGGATTAGACCGCGGCGTACGCCCTATGGGCGATTGATCGATCTCAATCACCTTATCAATATGCTCCAGCCCCTCAATTTTTTGGTAGGGCAAAGGATGCTTTTTAGCCCTGAAAAAATGATGGTTCAGGATGGGGTACAGCGTTTCGGTAATTAAACTTGATTTGCCACTGCCCGATACGCCGGTAACGCCTATCAGTTTACCTAACGGAAACTCAACCGTTACATTTTTTAAGTTATGGCCAGTAGCTTTTTTCAGGGTGAGGGTTTTACCATTGCCTTCCCTCCGTGTTTCGGGCACCGCAATTTCGCGCTCGCCGTTAAGGTACGATGTGGTAAGCGTATGGGCAAGCATCAGTTGCTGGGGTGTACCCTGGGCCACTATGGTTCCGCCGTGTACACCTGCGGCCGGGCCCATATCAATTACATGGTCGGCCTCGAGTATCATATCCTTATCGTGCTCAACCACCAGTACGGTGTTGCCAAGGTCGCGTAAGTTTTTGAGCGCTTTGATCAGCCTGTCGTTATCGCGCTGGTGGAGGCCAATGCTTGGCTCATCCAAAATGTACATTACATTCATCAACTGCGAGCCTATTTGTGTGGCCAGCCTGATGCGTTGCGCTTCGCCGCCCGACAAGGTTTTGGCCGTACGGTCCAGCGTTAGGTAACTCAGGCCTACATCCAGCAAAAAGCCAATGCGCGAGCGGATCTCTTTTAAGATCTCTTTGGCGATAACGTTCTGACGTTCATTAAGATGGGTTTCCAGATCTTCGAACCAGGCTTTAAGGGTTTTGATATCCATGTTGGCCAGTTCATAAATATTTTTGTGGTTCACCCTAAAGTGCAACGATTCTTTTTTTAACCTGGCACCATGGCAAACAGGGCAAGCCTTTAGCACCCGGTAAGCATCCATATCGCCTAAAGCATCTTCGCCACGCTTTTCCTGCTGTTCTTCCAGCATTTTGATGATACCGTCAAAGCTGATCTGGTAATTGGTCACGTTCCATTTGTTATACTCCACCGGAACGGTTATCAACTCGTGCGAGCCATTTAAGATCAGTTCCAACTGTTCGCGAGGGAGTTTTTCTAAGGGGGTGGTTAATAGAAAGTCGTATTTTTTAGCTAATGCCTTTAACACTTGGAAGATCCAGGTTTCGCGGTATTCGCCTAATGGCGCCAGGCCACCGTTCATAATGCTTAACTTAGCATCAGGTATTACCGACCCCTCGTCGATTTCGAATATATAACCCAGGCCATCGCAGCGCTCACAAGCACCATAGGGCGAGTTAAATGAGAAGGTATTAGGCTGCGGCTCATCATACGATATACCCGAAACGGGGTCCATCAGATATTTACTGAAGTAATACAGGTTATTATCCTTATCGGCGATGCGAATGATGCCCTTTGCCAGTTTAATGGCAGCTTGAATACCGGTTTGCAAGCGTTTAACATCCTTTTCGGTAACAACCAGCCTGTCAACCACAATATCAATATCGTGTATCTTATACCGGTCTACCTGCATTTTGGGCTCAACGTTCATGATGTTGCCATCAACCCAAACTTTAAGATACCCCTGTTTACGTATTTGCTCAAACAGCTCGCGGTAATGCCCTTTGCGGCCCTTAACCGCGGGTGCCAGTATGTTTACGGGTTGGTCGTTAAACTTCTCCAGAATAGTTTTCAAGATCTGCTCTTCGGACATGCGCTCCATTTTTTCGCCAGATACGTACGAATAAGCATCGCCCGCACGGGCATATAACAGACGCATAAAATCGTATATCTCGGTAATGGTACCTACTGTAGACCGTGGGTTTTTACTGGTGGTTTTTTGTTCAATAGCGATAACCGGGCTCAGGCCCGACACCTTGTCCACGTCTGGCCGTTCCATGCCACCCATAAACTGCCGCGAGTATGCCGAAAATGTTTCCATATAACGGCGCTGTCCCTCGGCATAAATGGTATCAAAGGCCAATGATGATTTTCCGCTGCCGCTTAAACCCGTAATAACTACCAGTTTGTTACGCGGAAACGAAACATCTATATTTTTTAAGTTATGTACCCGGGCCCCGTATACTTCAACTTCACTTTGCTCACCCAGATCAATAGGTTTTTCATTCATATATTATGCAGGAAACATGTTTTGTAAAACTCCTGAATACTTAACAAGTTTTAAATTTTTGTAAGTATTTAAAAGCCTGCAAAGATAAGCAAAAAGGAGTGTAATAAATGAAAAGCGGTAGATGTTGAAGTGTTTATGATAGCAATATTATTTATGGTAAAAAGGGAGCCATGGCAAGATTTGTTACCCTGCCTAAAGGATTTATTTAAAACTTGTTAGTTGGCAAACTTAAGGTTGTTTTTCCGGACATACTCATTTTGCTGGATCCGCACTTGGCCCATATATTGTTGCTCTTTTGCTGCCTCGCTTACCAAAAGATCCATCAGTTTTTTAACGTCTTCGCTGGTCGCATTTGTATCTAAACGTTCAAACGGCTTAAGTCGCTTATCTATGGCTTCGCGCTCATATTTTAAATAATTAAGCACCGATTGCCGAAAATTATACGAGCCGCCAATATCGTGCATTACGCTTAATTTCATGGTTTCCAAACTAATGTAAAGTTGCAATTGAAGTCGGTAGGGAGCTAAATTAATAAATTGTTTATCGCCCAACTCAATTTGACTAAGCTTTGTTCCCCAGGTGGCAGACATTTTATAAACACTATCTGTTACGGCACTTAGCCTGTTGTTAGTTAGGATGGGTGTTTGTGCCATGCTTTTAAAATAGCAGCAACTTATAGTTAATAATAAAGCGAAGAATAGTTTTGTTTTCATGTTTTTGGTTTAGTGGGTAAAAATAGTGTATAAAGTTTGTAATGGAAATGCAGTAAAATGTGGTATTTTGATGATAAAGTATCCGCTTATCAGCCAGTTACTTGTACACCTCTATTATTAAAGTTTTGAGGGGCCTGGGTTGTTTAATATTATGATATTCATACTTCAGGATGGTATGGCCGCCATCGGCCAGCGATACCGAATTATAATCATTTTGAACTACTTTATAATGTTTGGTTTTTGCTAGCAAATTAAAAAAAGCAAGTGCTTGGTCTTTTATCTTATTAACCCGGTTGCCTTTATTGGTGTCGGTTATGTGTGCTATAAATTTCAACTGAAATTTGAGGCCCAAGCCGTCATTGTCATCCGCGCAGGTTGTCATATCCGCGCCAAGCAATAAAGGCACATCGTATTGTTGTTTGTTTTTAGAATCATTAACCTGCCCCGAAACCTTTGCAGCCCCTGTTAAAGGTTTAAAGTTATTATTGGCAATGCTGTGCAGGTACATCAAAGTATCGCCCAAAGCACTCCCATAGGTATGGTGTTGAGCTTTTGCATTGGTTATTGCTGTTATTAATAGCAATATGATAAATATTTTTTTCATTTTGTTTTAAAATATGCTTACCAAAGCTACATTAATATAAATGTGTTGCAAATACCAATGCTTAAAAAGTAACAGCGTTGCCCTGCTGGTTGCAAGCGAGGACGTTATCAAGTAAGTTTCAAAGCCTTGGTACTTGCTATGTCGACATGGGTATTTGTCGGTGTATTTGAAATAGTATCAAGTAGCTAGTATCAAGTAACTAGTATTTTTTCAAAAAACGGATACGTGTATTTGTCAGTGTTTAACTTTATATCAAATATGTTTTTCAAAGTCTAGTTACTTGATACTCAAAACACACATGGGTATTAATGGGTGTTTATATATAATTTATCAAACGCCACCCATTGCCATTTTCGCAACGAAAATTGAAGATACATGGGTATTTTTGGGTGTTTTTCATTAATTTTTCAATGCTATATTATCAAAATTGTAAAATATCAGGAACGTAAACGATTGCATAACCAAAATAACACATGGGTATTAATGGGTGTATTTAAAATAGTATCAAGTAGCCAGTATCAGGTATTAAGTATTTTTTTTCAAAATAACACATGGGTATTAATGGGTGTATTATAAAAAGGATCTGTCATGCTGAGCTGGTCGAAGCATGGTGGGTAGGCCTCTGCGCTCCGTTCTTCGACAGGCTCAGAATGACACCCGGCGCACTTTTCGGCTTTTTAATTTTAACTTTAAAAAAGGCTGTCATGCTGAGCCTGTCGAAGCATGGTGGGTGGGGCCTCTGCGCTCCGTTCTTCGACAGGCTCAGAATGACACCCGGTGGGCTTTTCGGCTTTCGGCTTTTTCTCCCTCCAAGATACGAAATTTTGGTGGCATTGGCAAGCAACAGAATAGAAGACTAATACCTTGTCGTATATTTTATTGTTAATAGTGGGGTGGGGGTAAAACAAACCATAGCCAGTGGCCAACAAAGGCATTCATAGCCGCTACCGCAAGCAGTAGCGTTTGTGTATTTAAGCAGCAGTCAATACTTGAACAAAACCCTTTACACCGCAATGAGCCCTGGCACTAATTCCTGCTCATAGTTAAAAATATTGCTTATTAGTGCCCCGCTAATATGCTAGTTATTTGGCATGCGCCGCAAGCGAGGATTCTTGCTGTAGCGGTATACCCGGGGAAAATCCATTAACTTAATGACATTGAATTTGCGGTAGCCCGGCGGATTTTATCCCAAAAGATAAATTTTGATATACTACCCTTAAACAATCATCCGTAAAAATAAATATGGCACTACTAAAATATTCAACGATATCATAACGAATCCCCATATCCTATCTCTTGTATTTCCAATTTCTATCAACGTAATTCCAAAAATCACCCCTCCTGCTAAAAAAAGAACAGAGTCTAAGTAAAATGTATACTTAGATATGGGCAACCGAATTGATAAGTTATATGATGTTGAAATTTCCGACGAAATAAGATAAATTATATAAAAACTGATAAAATAAACACACCTTTTCATTACATTTTTATTGATTACCATAATCATTGGTTTACTGCTTTTTGGATATCTGCTGCGCCGTAAGCAAGTTGATTATTATAAATTGTTTATCTCTTCAAACTCAATTCTTAGTTTTTGGATGATGTTACATATAGATGTTCTATCGCAAAGAAACATTTCATTAACTGATATTTCGTCAATAGGATTTTTACTTAAGTCTCTTATAATAAATCTATTCTCTGTATATCCTTTACATTCACAATTTGCGCCTGTTATAGGTCGCAAACTATTCACATCTATTGACTTTAGTAATCGTAGGAGCTGCGCTCTTTTTATTACCCTCGCACTATGATAGGAAAAAGGGCTGTAAATCATTCGCTTAGAAGCATCTTTTAGGTAATAAATATGATTTTTGTACAGGGCTATAGCCGTAACATTTAATTTATCGTTATGATGTCTTAAACGATAAACAACTACATTTTTATATTCGTGCTCTTTACTACTATTCTCTTTTCGCATCATACCCTGACTAAATGCCGAAATCGATAAAAAACTCATTAAAAAAACACAAATCAATTTATTCATATTGTAATTTTTTATTGTTTCCGTTTGCCAACCTCAATTCTAGTTCTATTTTATTCTTGCCCTCGGACTGTCGCAAGTGGCCTCATTTGTAACAGCAGTACAAGAGACCTCTCCAGATCTTGTAATTTAGAAGGCCAACCCCCTTGCTAAATCCCCACCTCCCTCCGGTATTGGCTCGGGCTTATCTTTTTTATCATTTTAAACGACCGGTTAAAGTTTGATACATTATTAAAACCGCATTCATAAGCTATTTGAGTAATGCTTTCATTTTTATCACAGAGCAATTTACTGGCATAACTTATCCTGATCTCGTTAATAAACCGGCTACACGATTTCTGTGTCCGCGATTTAAAATAACGGCAAAAAGCATTGGGGTTCATCCCGGCAATATCGGCTACCTCGTTCAAAAGAATTTCGTTCCTGAAATTTTTCAACAGGTATTGGTACACCTTGTTCATCCTTTCGTTATCGCGGTATTGAAAATTATTAATGTAATTGTTACTGGCCAGCAAAGTGTACTCCGTAGTAGTAGCCAGTATGTCTAATATCTGCAGCAGCAAAATCAGGTGGGGTATGCCGTGGTTTGCTGCTGATTTAGTTAGCAGGGCAATCAGCTTTTTTTTACTTTGCCCGGTAATAACCATACCACGTTGAGCCTTATAAAACAACTGTTCCACCTTTTGGCTTTCGCCAAAGGCGGCTAAATGTTCTGTAACTTGCTTCGGCGAAATGAACAACGATAGCGAAAGCGATCTCGGGTTTTTACCCGGATTGGCCCCGCTATTATACCATACATGCGGAATGTTGGGGCCTAAAAAAACAAGCTCTTTTTCCACAAAGTATTCCACCGAATCGCCTACAATACGCTTACCGTTTCCCTTAATAATATAAGCCAGCTGGCATTCTTCATGGAAATGAAACTCACTGTCAAAGTACGGCTGGTTGATCTCCCTGATCAAAAAAACAGGTTCTTTGGCGGTATCGCCTGATATAATTGCCGCAACTGGCTTCATAAAGCTGGCTTCACTAAATTATATTTTGTATTTAAGCATGCGTATATTAACATCAATATACCAAATATTTAATAAATGTGCTAATTTTTTATTGAAACATGCTAATTTATAACAAGTAAGTGGTTTAAATTTCAGATAGCTTTCAACAAAATCAAATAAGCCACATATTATCTATTTCCAGTACACTAACTAAATGAAAATGAAACAATTAAATAGTTTTATTAAAATTAAAGTATTTGCAGTTACGCTAATTGTAACCGTTTGCATTTCTGGTTTACAACCTTTAAAGGCACAATTAATTTCCACTATTTCCAAACAGGGCGTTATATTTTCCATCGCAAAGGGCCAGCCAAGTAAACCCCACGCCATCATTGTCCCCAAAAAAAATGGTACGGTTAACACAGCAGGTGTAAAAATAAACGGAGCAGATAAGGACTACTTTAAAGTGGTGTCGGTACTAAAAACCAGCAAAGGTAGCAGTGTAATTTTGGCTTTCGCCCCCCCAGCCGATCTTATTGGCATCGCACACGCTACGGTAAAGATCAGCAATACTGCCGGCAAAAGTATAGCCACCATTGCACTCACAGGGTTAGCAACCAAAGGCCTGGAGGGCGAAAACGAGCCACCGTTATCAAGAGTAGTTGAGGCTTTAGGATACAATATTAATGTGGGCTGGCTAACACTGGCAAATAACACCAAACCCGATCTGCTTGGCGACGAGATAGATGCCAGCTTGTTTAAAAAGGCCGGTAAAGGAATGGTAGAAATATTGCCCGTTGCCCGTTATTCGCCCGATTTTGAACTCCCTTTTGGATATTATACCAATAACTCAACCGGCCCTGAGAAGCACCAGGTGGGGGTTTTAGCAAAAAAAGGCATTTACCCAGAGCATCAAACCCTGTTCCCCGCGCTTGCGTCGGGCAGTTCATTTTTTAACCCAGGCACCAGTACTTTTGGGCTGTATGCTACCGGGCCAACACATACCGCGTTTTCAGAAAACGTATGGAATATGTTGTATTATCCGGGTAATGCCGTTCACCCAACCAGAATATATCCTGTTAAAGATAAAAATGGTGTTCTTATTAAAAACACCTACCTGGTTTGTTATGAGGAAGCCAAAAATGGCGACTATAATGATTACGTGTTTCTGGTAAAAAACGTTGCCCCGGTAATGGATAACTTGTTTACCACAATATTTGATGGCAAAAGCCTGGATGGATGGCATTCTTATTTAAAGGGTATCGGTTCAAACAAAGACCCTAACAATAATTTTAGATTGGAAGACGGTGCATTGCATGTAATTGGTAAAGACCTGGGGTATGAAATTTCTGACAAAGGTTTCTTTAACTTTTATGCTAAAGTGGAATTTAAATGGGGGGTTAGCAAATGGCCCCCGCGCGAAAACGCGAAGCGTGATGGCGGTTTCCTCTATAATATCCCAATGAACGAACCTGATTCTATTTGGCCAAAATCTATCGAATGCCAGATACAGGAGGGTGATGTAGGCGATTTCTGGATGCTGGGCTTTAGCACCATAACCGTTGATGGAAAGACAAACAAACCTACAAACCACATTCAATTTGTTAAAAAAAGGGATAACGAAAAACCCTATGGCGAATGGAACACGGTAGAAGTAATATCGTACAATGGCAGGTGTGTGCAAATTGTAAATGGCATGGTTGTTAATTATGGCGACAACGCAAGCATAAAAGGCGGACGCGTAATATTACAATCAGAATATTCCGAAATATATTACCGAAATGTAAGAATCAGGCAACTTTAAAGAAATATGAAA
Source organism: Mucilaginibacter sp. (assembly GCA_025352225.1). GTDB lineage: Bacteria > Bacteroidota > Bacteroidia > Sphingobacteriales > Sphingobacteriaceae > Mucilaginibacter. The sequence goes on from JANXTT010000052.1 coordinate 19,501, forward strand.
ATTAATAACTATACCCGGTGGGCAATTACATCTGTGTTTTTGATTTTGGCCGGACAAGCATTTGGGCAAACACCCAGAAAAGTTGGCGACTCTAAATTAACCGAAGTGTGGGCACCTATGCCAAAAGTAGTAACAGCAGGTAAAACAGATGCCGCCCCCCCAGCAGATGCGGTGATACTGTTTGATGGGAAGGATGCATCGGAGTGGTTGGATAAAGATGGGAAACCTGTAACCTGGAAGGTTGAGGGCAATAACCTCACGGTAAACCCCTTTTCGGGCGATATACATACCAAACAAAGCTTTGGCGATTGCCAGTTGCATGTGGAGTGGCGTACGCCCGCAATAGTTAAGGGCGATGGCCAGGACAGGGGCAACAGCGGCGTTTTTTTAATGGGAAGGTATGAACTGCAGATACTTGACTCCTATAATAACCCTACCTATGCCAACGGGCAGGCCGGTAGTATTTATAAACAACGGATACCCCTTGTAAACATATCACGCCCACCGGGCGAATGGCAGAGCTATGATATTATTTTTATTGCACCTGTGTTCCATAACAATGGTGATTTGAAGACGGCCGCACGGATAACTGTTATTCAAAATGGGGTGGTTATCCAAAACAATGTGGAATTATGGGGCGAAATGCAGTTTGTTGGCATCCCATTTTATGAAAAACATGGTGCCAAAGAACCTTTATTATTACAAGACCATCACAATCCGGTAAGTTTTCGCAATATTTGGATTAGAGAATTGTAAATTTATATTATTAAAGACCAGATCATCCGGGTAACCTAAAAAAATCGTTTGACAATTTTTGCATCTTTGGGTATAGAATGAACAGCTTTACCGTGGTGTTTTTGGGATTTAATTGAAAAAGATCATCACTATTATAACCAACCTTATAAATGAAAACCATCGAGACCAATAAACTTTTCTTGGCAAGCTGCCTGGCATTATTAGTAACATCCTTATCATTCGGCATCCGAGCCGGAATCATGAACCAGTTGGGTGTGGATTTTCACTTGAATGCTTCTGAGCTGGGTACGATAACCGCTACAGCTTTCTGGGGTTTCCCGCTGGCCATTGTTGCAGGCGGGTTTATTGTCGACCTTATCGGGATGAAAAAAATGCTCGTTATGGCGTTCATTTTTCATTTAACAGGAATTGTGCTTACCGTTTTTGCAAATGGATACTGGACCCTGTTTTTTTCAACCTTACTTATCGGTATAGCCAACGGAACAGTTGAGGCCGCATGTAACCCGCTGGTAGCAACGCTGTATCCAAATAATAAAACCACCAAACTCAATCATTTTCATTTATGGTTTCCGGGCGGTATTGTTATAGGCACCTTAGTAGTATTGGGTTTAAACCTTTTAGGGGTATCGTGGCGGATACAGGTAGCTACTATGCTGATACCTACTTTTATTTATGGCTATTTATTTTCAAAGCTCGATTTCCCGGTTACAGAGCGGGTATCATCGGGATACTCTACAGCCGATATGTACAAGGCCGTATTAACGCCTTTGTTTGTTTTTATGTTTGTATGCATGTTTGGCACTGCCATAACCGAATTATTTACAGGGCAATGGATAGGGCTATTATTAAATAACGTCACTAAAAATGCTATCCTGATTTTAACCCTTACCACTGGTGTAATGGTAATAGGGCGGGCATTTGCAGGGCCTGTGGTACATCGGTTAGCACCGCAGGGTGTATTATTATTTTCAGCGTTTTTTGCTGCAATAGGCCTTTACCTGTTAAGTAGCCTTACCGGCGATATGATATTTGTTGCGGCTATTATTTTTGGCATTGGTGTTTGTTATTTCTGGCCAACCATGATCGGTTTTGTATCCGAAAACATACCACAGTCGGGCGCCTTAGGTTTAAACCTGATGGGAGGTGCGGGTATGTTCGCTGTTTCGGTTTATACCATTTTTATGGGCGGTTTTTATGATAACCTGGTGAATAAGCACTTACCTGCAGGCTCGGCTTCTTCCTCAGAAGCTGCCATAGCGCAGGCAAAAAATCTTGCCGGACCCGAAATACTCCAGGCAACCTTAATTATCCCGGTTATATTGGTTGTAGCCTTCGGAGGATTGGTTATTTACATGAACTCCAAAAAACGAAAATTAGTTTATGTGAAATAATGATTTTTGAGTACGTCAAAATCTTTATAAATGAAATTAAGAGTAGGAATGATAGGGACTTTTAAGGAATCAATGCCTTTAAGAACTTTGATATTCTTTGGGGTTTCTTGATATGGATTTTTTAAATAAAAAACCCTCTAAATATTACAATTTAAAGGGTTTTTATTCAACTTGGTATCGTCGCCCTGCCTCTACAAATTTCGAACCTTTTTTTGCACAATTTGAGATTGTTAGCAAACTTGTTTTTGTGATTTTAAGTGTGTTGATATATAAAAAATCTATCCCTTAAGCTTTTTTTTAGCCACGTTTTTTACCTTCAAATGGTAGGAAGACAACCTCAAAAACATTTTCAGATTTCGGATACTCTTTTGGGTTGTCAATTCCCAGTTTTTGAGGGGCCGTCCCTGGCTTATAATAGAAAGTGCCAAATATTATATCCCAAATAGCTATTGTATTTCCATAATTTTTTGCCTCTTCAATGTTTGCACTATGATGATAGCGATGTGTTTCTGTACCAATTAAAATATAATTTAAGAATCCCGTCCTGATGTTTACGTTGAAATGAGAAACCAGACTTTGTAGGTCTATCAACAGGGTTGCGGCTAATACTGCTTCTGGCGGAATACCCAAAAGAATGAGTGGCAGTTGAATAATAGTTGATGTGCTACATGAACTCGCCAAAGGAATTTCCCGATTTTTCCATTCCCAGTATGACTCAAACGGTGATACCAATACTGAAAAAATTCAAACACTAAAAGAAATACAACAGTGCTTATCAAAATAGATGAATTGGTAAAGTATCCAACGTTATTTTGGCTGTACCAAATGGCAACTAAGCCAAGGCCTGTTTTAGTAAGGGCAATTATCGGTGCGTCAATAAGAATATATTTCAGGTCTCGCCAAAAACTTTTCTTAGTCATTTTCCATTCTTTGTTAAGAGGAAAAAATGTTTCGACTATTATTAAAGTCAAAACAATAAAGACAGTTGTAGCAGCGTAAACTATTTTATAGTTAGAGCCAAAATTGATTGCCAGAAAAATAGTGGCTATTACGATCAATAAAAGCGTTGGGTAAAGGCCGTAAGTGATGATTTTTCTCATTATAATAATTGATTAAAATTGAAATTTCAAGCCAAAAGAGGGGAAGATGGAAATGCCGTCATAAAATATTTTTCCTGTGATGGGATTGAATGATTCCTGATAAGCGTTTGTACGGTTTGATTGATCTTTATATCAATTTCTACGACATAGTTATTTTAGGTTTTTTAATCATTGGAGTTGCCTCACTATTCGAGCATAATGCCTGAAACTTCGCCTTGGGGTTTCTCATAATTATCCATTGTCTTAACCAATTGCTGCTTTATTTGCTTAACTAATATCCTTGGCCCGAGTACTCTCATTTTAGCACCAAAACCTAATAATTCCCGTTCTAATTCAAAATTCAGTATAACCCGGATACTAAATATTTTCCCTGTTTCATCTTCGCTTAACAGTTTTTGCGTGTGGTGCAACGGCTTGGTTACAACATAAGGTGCGTTTGCAGAATCGATCCAAAATATCACCTCACAATCGCGCTGGCCGGGAGATTTAGTTACCCCAATGCAATCGTTATAATACGTTGCAAGGTCAAGTGTCCGGTTCTCAAGGTAAGGCTCATCATGTTCTTCTATGGTTTGTATCCTGTCCAATGCCAAATTCATAATATGGGCATTCCGTTTATGCGGCATCCCCAATACAAACCAACGGTTGCGGTATTCTTTCAGCAAGTATCCGCTAAAACAAAAGGTACTTGCTTCCCTGGCTTTAAAAGATTGATAGGTAATACAAATCGTTTTTCTTGCCACAATGGCCTTTCGGAGCACTTCTATCCATTCCAGTCCTTTTAGATTATCATTCTTCTCAAAATCAATTACAGGTGTGCTTTGTGTTTTTTGTGAATAGATCTTGTCTTCCAGTTTACTGACCATCTCATTCAAATCGGTAAAATGGTTAAAGCCCTTAAACTGTTTCAGCAAACCCGATACTTCGCTCAACACTTGCATATCCTGCTGGTTTAGCGGACTATTGGTAATACTGTAATTCTTATCGCTATAGGTATAATACTTTTTATCAACCACCACAATCGGCGCTTCGTAACCCAGCTTATTGCTGCGCATCATCTCCATATCGGCTTGTACAGTTCTACGGCTCACGCCGGTATCTATACCCTGATATTCGTAAATAGCATCGCTACAGGCATCAATTAAATCATCCAGCGTCCATTTTTTAAAGCGGTTTTGCAGGCATTGGTCAATGGTGCGGTAGCGAATAAGGGCGTTGCGGTTAACAGGCATTGTGATTTGGGATTTACGAATTACGATTTCGGATTTATTTTTGATTCCTTTAATTCCGAAATCGAACATCCGAATTTATAAATTATTTTTTACTGCGCAAATAGAATGCGCACTTAGTGTTTCTCTTTGTACTGTCGAAAGGCTGAACGCGTTCACGAACGCCCCCCTCTCTCGTTCTGGAGAGAGGGGTTTTGGCCCGGAGACTTTTAAATTGTTAAATGATACCTTAGTATTAATATTATGGAAAAGGAAAAGATAAGCAATAACGAGTTAAAGGCATTAGGTATTAACGATGTGGAAGTATTGGTAAACTTTAGCCGCGTCGCTAATGGTTTATTGAAACATGGTGTAATGGATAAGACCAACATATTATTCAACTTAGAAGCTTTGATTGACGACCCTATGCCTTACGCTTTAAAGAAAGGCGGCAAATTTAAAAATCTGGCCGAGGATGTAATTGCCATGCGTAAAGAGGGCAAGTTTGTAAAGCAAGAACGCAGCAATTTTTTGCTGAAAGAAGAAATTGCCGATTTCCCGGTATGGGGCTTGGAAAACATTGAGGTTGGCGCGCTTACGCAAATGCGTACTGCTATACAATTACCTATTGCTGTTGCCGGCGCTTTAATGCCCGACGCGCATCAAGGTTATGGTCTGCCTATTGGTGGTGTATTGGCTACTACTGCCAATACCATTATCCCCTTTGCTGTGGGTGTGGATATTGCCTGCCGTATGTGTTTAAGCATATTTGATTTGCCTGCCGAAGCTATTGATAATGAAACCGATAAGCTGAAAAATATTTTGGTTGATAACACTTATTTTGGAATGGGATGTACTACCAAATCGTACTTTGATAGTTCTTTGTTTGATAGTAAAGCCTGGAACGAAACAAAGGTGATCCGCTCGTTAAAAGACAAGGCTTACGCGCAACTAGGTACCAGCGGTACCGGTAACCACTTTGTAGAGTGGGGCGAGTTAACCCTTGCCGAAGATGCCCTTACGGGGATCCCTGCTGGCAAATATTTGGCTTTGCTTTCGCATTCTGGTTCACGTGGATTTGGTGGCTCGGTGGCCGATTATTACAGTAAGATAGCGATGACCAAAACCAAGCTTCCTGCCGAAGCCAAACATTTGGCCTGGCTAGATCTGGATAAGGACGAAGGACAGGAATACTGGATAGCCATGAACTTGGCCGGCGAGTACGCCAGCGCCAACCACCACGAGATCCATAATAAAATTGCCCGTGCCTTGGGTGTAAAACCTATCAGCATGATAGAGAACCACCACAACTTTGCCTGGAAAGAGCAACTGGCCGACGGTACCGAAGTAATGGTACACCGTAAAGGTGCCACCCCTGCCGGCGAGGGAGTGTTAGGTATTATCCCCGGCAGCATGAGCACGCCCGGCTTTTTGGTGCGTGGCAAAGGCGACGCGGCCAGCATCAACTCCGCCAGTCACGGTGCAGGCAGGGCCATGAGCCGTAGCGCGGCTTTTAAAACACTTGATAAAGCCGCCATTGCCGCCAATCTGGTTGATAAGCGTATCACCCTGATGGGTAGCGATGTGGATGAGGCGCCGATGGCTTATAAAGATATCCACACCGTTATGGCCGCGCAGCAAGATTTGGTAGAAGTGCTGGCTAAGTTTGAGCCGAGGATAGTGAGGATGGCGGATGCGAGGGAGAGGCCGGAAGATTGACGGACATGGGTATTAATGGGTGTATTATAAAATAGTATCAAGTAGCTAGTATCAGGTATCAAGTATTTTTTTCGAAAACAGACATGGGTATTTGTCGGTGTTTTTCGGTTAGTATCAAATATGTTTTCAAAGTCTAACTACTTGATACTAGCTACTTGATACTAAAATAACACATGGGTATTAATGGGTGTTCTATATAATTTATCAAACGCCACCCATTGCCATTTTCGCAACTAAAATTGAAGATACATGGGTATTAATGGGTGTTTTTTCATGTTTTTTGAGTACTCTATTATCAAAATTCTAAAATCCAAGAACAACACCACAGAATAACCAAAATAACACATGGGTATTAATGGGTATATTTAAAAAAGTATCAAGTAGCTAGTATCAGGTATCAAGTATTTTTTTTTAAAATAACACATGGGTATTAATGGGTGTATTTTAAAATAGTATAAAGTAGCTAGTATCAGGTATCAAGTATTTTTTTTAAAATAACACATGGGTATTAATGGGTGTATTTAAAAAAGGGCTGTCATGCTGAGCTTGTCGAAGCATGGTGGGTAGGCCTCTGCGCTCCGTTCTTCTACAAGCTCAGGATGACACCCGGCGCACTTTTAGCTTTTAGCTTCCTCTCCCTAACTATACAAGGTACGGAATTTTGGTCAAATTAGCAAGCAACAGAATGGAAGGTAAATGATCTGATTGAGGTTTTGGCTAAGTTTGAGCCGAGGATGTGAAAATGGCGGATGCGAGGGAGAGGCCAGAGCATTAGGATGATGTGCCGATATGTAAATGTGACGATGCACAATGCTTTGGCAACCTTGGCAACTTCTTTTAATATGGTTGCCGGGGTTTACAAGGTTTCCAGAAAATACAAAAACTACCTTGTCATTGCGAAGTACGAAGCCATCGCGGACTATGCAGAGCTGTTATGTGTAATTGGCTTGTAATGAAGCCATAAATGAGGACACTTGCGGCAGCGGGAGGTTACAATACCTTCAACAATGCTCGCTTGAGTGAAATTGAAATAGATGCCAATCGTTGTGTTATCATATGTGAAACATTAGAATATAATACAATATGGAAAGTGATATATTTATAAGCAAATTTACTTACAATGGCGCTCGAAAATAATTTACAAGCCTATCGATTTATCTTGGAGATAGAAATCGGTTTAAGAGAGTTTCTAATTGATTTAATAAAAAAGAATAGTGTGCCGAATTGGTTTGAGAGCTTTTTAGGTGAGAATCAAAGATTAGCGGTCAAAGACTTCGTTAAGGCAGTCACCGAGAAAATCAAAAAAAAAGAAGATCTAACAATTGATGAACAATACATTTATAAACTGGGTAGAGTGAAGTTAACGGTTAATGAACTCAGGACATTGTCCCACCCATTTTACTATTTAAATTGGCCCGACATTCAAATGTTGCTTGAGATGAAAGCCAATTCAGATTTGTTGGACAGGTGTATTTCAAAACCGAATAGAGAGTTACTATGTTTAAGTCTAAAGAATTTAAATGAAATACGTAATGATATTGCCCATTCAAGAATTATTAATTCCGATGCATTAAAATTTCTGAAAACCGTATATGATCAAATTTCTGTCTTAATACCTGAATTTTCTAGTTACTGTACTAATCAAACGCTTGAGCACGACACAGCTTGGTTGAACGATAAAATTAACAAATGCGTTAACTCAATTATAAATTACGATATGATATCCAATGTTGAAATAGCCGAATTTGAGAAAATTATAGTTCAAGCAGAACAATCTTTTTGGTTAAATTCCTTCAGCCACGATTTGATTGATTCGATAACTAAATTGAAAATTCAGTTTTTTGAATACAAGCGATTGAGGGGACTTCCTGGTGGCTTACTAAAAATTCTGCAATGGAAACGAAAAAATATATTGTTATTAGAGGAAATTAAAATTATAGTTGATGGGAAAATTTGACATAAATCCATTTGATCGATCTGCACTGAAGGAATACAGATTGTTAGCAGGAAGAGTTATTGAGTTTCGAAAAGTAAGATTTATATTAAGAAACTCATCTAAAAATACAAGTCGAATAAAAAGTATTCTAATTACTGGCAGCCGCGGCGTAGGGAAAACAAGCTTTCTGAATTTAATTGAAAATGAATCAATTATAAACAATCTAATACCAATTAGAATTAATTTAACCCAATCAAATTCGTGCAATTCTAATGAGTTTTTTTGGTATTTATTTAATCAAACAGTTCACACTTTGTTTTCCTTAAATTTATTAGAAGGAAAAGGCGGCTCAATAGATACCGTCATTCAAAAAATATTGCATGGCGATGGTATAAAAGACGAAGCGAATTGGGTATTTCGAACAGCTATTCTACGGAGACAATACTTATTGAACTCTACCGTGAATTTTGAGTTCGACTTATTTGCCGAAGATTTAAAACTTATCAAATCGTTAATCGCTGATTCTATAGATGATCGTTTTGATAATAAAACAAAATTAATATTCTTAGTAGATGAATCTCAAAATATATATTCAGACGTTAAAATAATACAAGATATACGTTTTATCATTCAAAAATTTGATTTAGGAATTGGATTTGTTTTTGCTGGAGATACAACATTTGAATCGTCAACGTGGGAGGAGGTCTTTGGGGGTTCTTATAGAGATTTCGAGGTGATAAATTTAAACTATTTTACGGGTGTTGAAAATGTAATCGAATACTTTAGAAAATCTCTTGAATCTATTGCTTGGACTAAAAGTGAAATCGAAGAAACGCTATTTTACAGATTTAAATTAGCCTGTCGACAAATTTTTCAATTAACGGCGGGAAATCCTGCTTGGATTAATACAATAGCTTCCAAAATGTTCGAACGTTGCATGTACGGAGAATCTTCGATGTTGCGCTTCGACCGAAATGCTCAAAATGATGTAAAACAACTACTTGAAAGTAGTGGACAGATAGATAGGCAAAAGCTAGATTACATCGATGGTCTTTCGATTAAATACAGAAAGTGGCTAAGAGAAATATTTTCTTGCGAGTTAAACGCTTTAAAAAACGTTTACCACTACTCAAAATATAAGTTGATAGACGAGGATTTTATTACATTAAATGAATTTGAGAGTTTCTCTAAGTCGTTAGTTGAAGAAGGTATTATAACCTTCATTGATGCAAATGTTGAAAGTCCAATAGGAGATGGTAAACCCATGGTTGGAAGGGAGTTTTTAAATAGGCCTTATATAGCTTTTAACTTTAATTCTGATACAATTAAGCAATGGTTGCAAATTACTACTGAGGGCAAATATCAATTTTCTTTCGATTTGCCGAGCGATCGATACGTGTCATATATTAATGACTTATTAGCTACGGAAAAAGTTAATACTGTAAGTATAAGATCAGAAGGGAGTAGGTCTTTTAAATTATCCGAAACTATATCAAATATCAATTCGGGGACTTATGATATAGAGGATGTATCTTATAAGTTACTATCAGAAATTTATAAAGCTTGCAAAAGATTCGCAAACTCCAGATATAAACAATCACTATATGTTGCATTGGAAAATTTAGTCTCCGAAAAGCGTTTCAGTTGGAACATCTATAATTATGATGATAAAGACAAGGGTATCGATTTTAAAGACTCTTCAAAACGTATTGAAAAGTTAGTTACAACACTGGAAAGTTACAATACAGAGGAACGGAAGCTATCTTTAGAGATTGTCATTGAGAAGTTGGAATTTCCTAGCCTCAAAAACCTACAAAGTGCTATTCTAAAATCAGGAGACAAAAAGAAGTTTGGTATTATTCTCGATGATAAAGAGGGTGACTTGATTGATTCATACATTACACAATCTGATTTTAAATCGTCTTATGAGATAGCTTTGTTTTTCTATGGGTTATTTGAAGAGGGCTATGATTTATCTGTTAGAAATCTAAATAATTCAGCTTATGTATTTATTGTTTCCGAAGAATTGGATAAAGCAACTAAAATGTTAAATGAGGCTTCTAAGATTGACTTGTCAACCGATTTGTTTGATAAAGAAACGACTGATGGCGGATCGGACTTAGTATTATACAATTTGGCAATTATTGATGTGAAAAATGGTGTTTATAGCCAAGCTTTGATGGGATTTGAAAAAACGTTGAGGTTTTACGAAACCAATCAACAGTTATCTGGGGTGGCTGGTGTTTTGCAAATACTTGATTTAGATAATAATAATGAAATCAAAATCAAAGAGATAAAAGAGGATAATCCAAATTATGAATCTGTCAATGGAAAAAATTTCGCCAAAATAAACATCGATATTCTCAAGAAATATCTAGAACTATAAGTTCCACACACGCGGCACGTACGCGTGCCGCGTGTGTTTTGCCAAACATTTTTCTTTGATATCCTACCAAAAATCATGATATTGAATTATCTCATCTTTCCAAAAATTATTTCAACTTTTTTCAAAATAACTACACCTGCGCAAATACACTGCGCAGCACCTCTATTTCTTTGTATCAACAAAACAATAAAGGAGGTTCAAAATGAAATTCAACTTGTTAAGCAAATTAAAAAACCAGACTGTTAACCACGCGGGCGCTAAAGCGTTTACGCTATCGCCAGAAATGGAACTGTACACCGCCGTGGTTACCTGGAGCTTAAACGACTCTTTTTACGAAAAGGACGAGGCGCGTTTAGTGCGCCTGCAAAAACTGATCACGGCGTGCGACCCTGTGTTTGTGGGTAAGCTGGCTGTATACGCCCGCACTAAAATGTACATGCGTTCGGTACCGCTGGTGCTGGTTACAGAATTGGCTAAGCTGCACTCGGGCGACAATTTGGTCGCCCGGGTTACCGATGGCGTAATAGGTCGTGCCGACGAGATCACCGAGTTGCTGGCTTGCTATGAATTGGAGATTATGATGAATGAGACCACACTATTTCGGCGCAAGCTGACCCACTGTTTCGGGGCAAACTGACCATGGTATTTCGGGGCAAACTGACCCACCAAAACGCGTAGCAAATGCTGTAGAAGCAACCATCTTTTGAG
>JANXTT010000083.1 GCA_025352225.1 Mucilaginibacter sp.
TAAAAAATAAAAAATAAACCTTATTCTAAATGCAGGCATGAAAAATCCTTTGATCAATACACAAAAGTATATAAAATTGATCCCATATTATCAATTTATTTGCATGATACTTGTTTGGTTAAATATTAATTATACTTGCTAAATATTATATTCAAAATCTGTAGTAATGCAGAAAGCATTAACAAATGATCGCATCTGGTAAAAGAGAAATTCCATTTACTATATTACTCGTACCTTTTTTAGCGGGATTGTGTTTAGATATCACAATCCCTTGTATAAGTTACTTAAGCATAATAAAAATATTATCGGGGTTGCTCTTCGTGGTGTTCATAGCTTTAAACTTCTTATACAGACGTTTGAATGTGTATAAATTCAAATGGACGGGCGGGCTATCTGTCGCTATCTTACTATTCTTTGTGGGTATTATGTGTTTAGAGAACAACAGGGAAAACAATTTGGAAAATCATTTTTCAAAAGTACCTGGCCAGTATCTTATCGGTAAAATAAGTAATGAGCCAACAAAAAACAGCGGCGTAACACGGTTTATTTTAAATATTGAACAATCCGGCTTTCAAAATACACTAAAACAGGTTAATGGTAAGTTAATGGTTACAGTTAAAACCGATAGCACTCATAAACACGAATTGCTTTATGGCGATGAATTATTGTTACCAGCCAATTACGTCCCCATTCAGCCACCTTTAAACCCCGCCGAATTTAATTACAAAAGTTATTTGGCGCATCAAAACATTTATCAGCAGGCATTTTTTAACCAAAAAACAATTTTGGTTATTGCAAAAGATCGGGGTAACCCAATGGTTGCTTACGCGCTAACCTTAAGAAAACAACTGGTTAATAAATTGCGTTTGAACATGCATGACACTGACGCGGTTGCTATTGCATCAACCATTATATTAGGTTACCGTAATGATTTGCGGAAGGATACACAACAAGCCTATGCTAAAACTGGTACAATGCACTTACTTTCTGTTGCGGGCATGCATGTTGGTTTTATATATTTGATAATTAACTTATTGCTTGGTTTTTTAGCCCGCTATCCAAATGGCAAATTAATTAAAATTGCCGTATCCATCACTCTCATATGGTGCTATGCGCTTATCACAGGTTTCTCTCCCGCCGTTTGCCGTGCAGTATTAATGCTGAGCATGGTAATTATTGGTTTTGCCTTTAACCGCCATATTAATAAACTTAATGTGTTAGCCGTATCGGCTTTCATATTATTATTGTACAACCCGTTTTATATTTTGGATGCTGGCTTTCAGCTATCATACATCGCCGTTTTTGGGATCATTTTAATCCAACCCTTTATTTATAAATGGGTCAGACCAAAAAACTGGTTGGTGAAAGAAATTTGGTTGGTTATTTCAGTTTCTATTGCCGCACAAATTGTATTATGCCCACTCGGTGCTTTATATTTTCATGATTTTCCGCTCTGTTTTTTAATTAGCAATATTTTTGTGGTTGTTCCGGCAGCCCTAACTATGTATCTCGGAATAATCTATCTGGCTCTACCTACTATACCTATGGTTTCGGTCTCGCTGGCATGGTGCCTCAACAAAACAGTCATAATCATGACGAAAACCCTATTAATTATTGAGCACACTCCTTTTAGCAATATCAGCAAAATTTGGCTCACACCTGCAGAGTTTATACTAGCATACGCAATTATCATAATTACGTATTACGGTTTTATTAAAGCAAACAAGGTTTTGTTGAAATTTAGCTTAGTAAGTTTCTTATTAATATGTATCAGCTTTAGCACAAAAAAATACAATGCTTACAAAAGCAACACGCTCACTTTTTTTAGTTTGCGTAACAAAACAGGTATCTTATTTAAAGATGGCAATGCAGCCACACTGCTCACTAACCTTGGAGAAACCGATAAAGCTTATCAGTATTCCATACAACCTTACCTTGATAGTTGCAAAATAAATTCGACCCATTTGATTGATTGTAAAACAGATTATTCGACAAACTTCTTCACCAAAAGAGGCAACTTAATCCAGTTCAACAATAAAAAACTATTGATACTGGACAGGTCGTTTGTAATGACAACCTTTCCTGCTAAATTAAATGTTGATTATATTTATTTAATGGGTTATCCTAATATTACTTTGCAATATTTAAAGCAAAATTATAACTTTAAGCTATTAATAGCTGATGGAAATAATTCAAATTTATTCATTAAAAACCTTAAAAACACAGCACTTTTAACCAACGATAATTTTTAAAATATAAATAGTAACAAAGCGTTAATAATAACGTCAAATAATTAATTAAACCATAAAAATTGAATTCATGAATATTCAAACAATTAAAGCCATAGCTTTTGGTACGATACTCACTACTTTGGCACTAAGTGTTAACGCGCAAAAAAAATACACCGAAGGAAATATCGTTTATACCGTTAACGCGATGGGGCAAGATGTAGATGGCACTACATATTTTAAACCAGACTCAAGTTCGTTCTCGTTTCAACGTGGCCCGGCAAGTATTAAAATGATAAGTAATACCGCTGTTGATTATTTTGCGGTATTGGTGGATGTTCCTATCGCAAACATGAAAAAGGCCGCTATATCTAATCCCGGAGAGATAGAAGAAGCAAAAGATAAAGACCCTAATTATACCTTTGCACCAACAACCGACACAAAAAAAATTGGCGACTTTAATTGCAAAAAATATATAGCTAAAGATAGCAAGAGCGGCAATTCTTATGATTTATGGGTAACTAATGATATTACCGCACCAGCCAATTTGCTAACTCGTTTTTTTACTGGCGTAAGTGGAGTTCCGGTTCAGTTTACCGCAATACAAATGGGCCAGCCGCAAACGGTAACATTAAAATCAATAAGTGACGCAAAAGTGCCGGCCGGAAGTTTCGGTATCCCTGCCGATTATGATAAAATAACTATGGCAGACTTGCAAGCCATGGGTGGGCGTAAATAATATTATCCTAACAATATATTAAAGGTTTTTTAACATCGGGTTAAATAGTTAATTTAGCCCTGATGTTAAAGAACCTTTTTGCGTTAATCAGATTCTTTCTTTTTTGGCTAATATTCTTTTTAATTACCCGGATAACCTTCGAAATTTATTTTCGTGAGAAACTAAAAATAGCGAGCACAAAAGAAATTATTGCGTCCTTTTTTTATGCTGTGAGACTGGATTGTTCTACAATAGCCTATATCGCAATAATACCTTTATTGGTTTCAATTATTGTATGGTTTATCCCCGGGGGATCCATTAAGGCAATTTGGTATAAAACTTACATATGGTTCTGCCTTTTAATTTCCTCATTTTTAACAATTCTCGATCTAAATATTTTTCGTGAATGGGGAACAAAGGTTAACTACAGGGTTTTTGATACTCTTATTCATAATTATTCAGAAGCTATAGCTTCCAGTGGCTCCTCGCCTATCGCATTGTGCTTAACTATTGGAGCCGTAATATTATTGGCTGGTATTTTACTATCTAATTTAATTATCGACTATAAATATAAAGGCCCTGATGTAAAATGGCCCTATAAAATATTTATCTCTTCTTTTTTGATCGGCCTCAATTTCCTATTTATCCGTGGTGGTATTCAGGATACTCCTATTAATCAGAGCATGGCTTATTTTTCGAGTAAGCAGATATTAAATCAATCGGCATTAAATACCGAGTGGAACTTATTTGATAATATCTTCGAAAACTTACGGGCTGCACATAACCCTTATGTTTATTTTAAACCGAAATTTGCAGATAGCCTTTCAAGGTCATTATATCTTCAAAAAGCAGACACTACAATCCACATCCTTAAAACGGAAAAACCTAATATTGTAATATTGCAATTGGAAAGCTTTACGGCCGATATAATCCAATCTCTGGGCGGCGATAAAGGTGTATGTCCTAATTTTGAAAAATTTATTAAAAACGGAATATTGTTTGATAGCGTATACGCTGCCGGCGACCGTACCGACAAAGGTATAGTAGCTATTTTAAGTGCATTTCCATCACAAGCCGTACGAACTATTATAATCAACAATACCAAGCAGGAAAAATTACCTGCCATACCCAACAGCCTAAAAAATTCAGGGTATACAACATCATATTTTTATGGTGGAGAAGATGAGTACATGAACTTTAAATCGTACATGCTTACTCATAAAATAGATCATATTACAAGTGAGTGGAACTTTGACCGACGGCAGATAGATTCGAAATGGGGGGTAAATGATGGTACACTGCTGGATGCCCATATTCGATATTTAAATAAAGAAACTCAACCATTTTTTTCATTGATAGAAACACTAACCAATCACGAGCCATTTGAGCTTCCGGGTAAGCACCATTTTCCCGGCGAAAGTGTAAGTAACCAGTTCAGAAGTACTGCATACTATACCGACTCGTGCTTGAACGCTTATTTTGAGCAGGCTAAACAACAACCCTGGTATAAAAACACATTGTTTATTTTAGTTGCCGATCATGGTCATCGTTTGCCACGAAATACTTCCGACTCATTTCAGCCAGCTAAATACCACATTCCGTTAATATTTTTTGGCGGTGCAGTTAAGGAACAATACCGTGGGATAAGAGTGCATAAATTAGGTTCACAAACTGATATTGCCGCTACCATACTTGCCCAGCTTAACCTGCCTTATAATCAATTCAAATGGTCAAAAGACTTATTGAACCCCGGTAGCAAATCTTTTGCTTTTTTTGACTGGGACAATGGCTTTGGCTTTATGCTACCTGAACAAGCTATCTCGTTTGACAACCTAGGCAAAAGTGTAATTTATACCAAAAACCCTAAGGCCACTCAAGCAGTAAACGAAAAAACCCTGCAATATGGCAAGGCTTATTTACAACAAGTTTTTACCGAATATATGGCATATTAGTTTGCAGATTAGTTGCTGGTTGCCAGTTATGGGTTGCGTGTTTAGATACTTGCTAACTCAGAACCCACAACTGGCAACCAGCAACTCGCAACTATCCTAAACAGTTACGCTCAGTTCATTTTGCAAGCCAATTATCCAGTTATCAAACAGTTTGCTTTCAATCAACACCGCGGTATCAGCATGTATTTGCCAATCGGGCGAAAAAGACTTTAACTGATTGATCATTTCTTCCAGATGCCCTTCTTCTTCCAATATAATCGATTTTACATTTACCTTACTGCCAACCGCTTCTAATGCTTGCTGATAAACCGGGTAGAGCTCATCCGCACGTACCTCTATAGCATAGGTTACCAATAGGTAAGCTGCAAACCTCAATTCGCTCCCTTTAAAGTTAAATTGCCGTTTCAAATAACGGCAAACCTCAATATCAAGCTGGTTTAGGTAATACTTACTTTGTGCAGGAGCCAGCAAAAACTGCCGTGAATAGGTAGGGCAAAGCCCCATGCTTAATTTGTCGAGTTGCTTTTTTAAATAATAAGCGTGGCGATGTTCTTCCGCGGCATGCTTTAAAATGATATAAGTTACATTTTCTGTATCCTCGCTTGCGGAAATTTTACGTGCGCCCGTATTTTCCATCAGCGAAAGCGTATTCAGCCAACGCGAATGCAGGTCGGTATCTGCAACTATTTTGTTTAATAAGTCTTTCATATCCAATTTAAAATAGCGTTAACGCCTCTTCAATTTTGCTGTAAATATAGTCCAGTTGGTTATCGGTAATGCAATATGGGGGTAAAATGTACAATACATTACCAAGCGGACGCAGTATGATACCGGCATCTAAAAAATAATTATAAAGCTTATCCCGCAGATCACTAAAGTATGACGTACCCACACCCGTTTCCCACTCCAACGCTATAATGGTACCCAGTTGGCGCACATGCTTTAATTTTCCATGACCTTTAATAGTTAATCCAAAGTTAGTATGCTTATTAGCTATCCTTTGAATGTTTGCATTTGTTTCAGGGAGCATAAACAAATCCAGGCTTGCCAATGCAGCGGCGCAAGCTATAGGGTTAGCTGTAAAAGAGTGCCCGTGAAACAGGGTTTTAAGCTTATCGTCAGATAAAAATGCGTTGTATACATCCAGCGTGCATGTTGTTAAACCCAATGCCATGGTACCGCCTGTTAAGGCTTTAGAAAAACACATTACATCAGGCTGCTGGTGCAAATGATCGCAAGCAAAGGGCTTACCTGTACGGCCAAAACCCGTCAATACCTCATCGGCTATGGTTAAAATATTTTCGTGTTTGCAATGGGCTATTAATTCGTCAAGGTACTTTGCTTCATACATCAACATACCCGCCGAGCCCTGCAACAATGGTTCTAAAATAAAACAGGCAAGGTTAGATTTAAGACTTGAGATTTGAGATTTGAGATCAGCTATATTTCTTTTGTTTGGCAGGTCAATAAACACTACATCAAACAACAGCGATTCAAATACATTGGTAAATGCGCTTCTTCCGCTCACCGCCATAGCACCAAATGTATCGCCATGATAGGCATTTTTGAAGGCTAATATTTTTGTACGTGGTAACCCTTTATTGTGCCAATATTGTAGGCACATTTTAATAGCTACCTCTACAGCTGTTGAGCCGTTATCGGAGTAAAAGGCCTTAGCCTGATTGTTGGGTAATATATTTAATAATCTTTCGGCAAGTTCCACAGCGCCATTATGCGTAAATCCGGCAAATATCACATGCTCTAGCTTTGTTAACTGGTCGGCTACCTTAGCTGCAATATAAGGGTGCGAATGCCCATGTATATTTACCCACCACGACGACACAGCATCAATATAGGTTTTACCGTTCTCATCAAAAAGTAAAGCACCCTGCCCCCTTACTATAGGTATCGGCGCGGCAGCGGTTTGCATTTGCGTATACGGGTGCCAAATTACCTTCAAATCGCGCTCAACCAACCCCATATTCGCTTTTTAATAATTCAACAACATGTTTATCAACCGGGAATGTAACATCTTCTGTTTGCAAATCAGCTATCCTGGCCCAGCGGAAAGCATGCACATCGCCTTCTGCATCAAAATCAAAAGGAGTGTTTTTAATTGGTATGATAACTGGCAAAACGTTTTTTATAATATAATAGATACTGATCAGTTGCCCTTCAATAAATAGCGATTTTACAAAAAAATCGGTTGTATAGAAATGCCTTATCACCTCAATTTCCATATTACACTCTTCTATAAACTCACGTTTAACACAATCTATCAAACCTTCACCATATTCTAAACCACCACCCGGAAATTTCGAAAACTGTGCATCCGAGTATCGCTCATCACTAAGCAATACTTCATCCCGATCATTAATCAGCAAACCGTATACTCTTATGTTAAATGGTGGCTTATTCAAAGTGCTTTTTATTACGAGTTACATTATCCATGTCCCATTGTATATCTTTTGTTTTTGCCTCAAATCTGATAGGGCAATCAGGCATATTGCAGTAATGGCAGCAATCAGGCAAACAAGGATCTGTATGAATAAATAATTCGGTTTTTATGCTCACCTCTGTGTTAATTAAAATGTCGACAAGTTTTACCTCCTCATGCACCTTATTCAAATCAAAGTAATTTGGTAGGGTTAAATGACAATCTATATGCAACTCATTTCCATATTTTTGCGCACGCAGGTTATGTATATCTATCCACTCCAGTTTACGCTTATCATTAAGCACTTTTATAATATGCTCAACAACCTTAAAATCAGCTTCGTCCATTAAACCAGATATCGCCTTACGGGTAAGTTTATAGCCGGTAAAAATAATATACACAGCAACTGCAATAGATAGAATATTATCAAGCGGGGTAATTTTGGTAAAGTAGATCAATATCAAGCCAACCACTAACCCAGTACTGGTAACCATATCAGTAATTAAATGACGACCATCGGCGTCCAATGTCATTGAACGTAATGATTCCCCCTTTTTGATCATATACCAGCCTAACAAGCCGTTAACAATACCTGTTATACCTATAATGGTTGCTCCAAGTATAATATCGTGAATGGCACTGGGGTGAAACAATCCGTAAGACGCTTTGAAGATGATAACTATACCTGCTATTATAATTAAAATACCTTCTACAAAAACCGAGAAAAACTCAACTTTACCATGCCCGTAAGGATGGTTAATATCTTTTGGTTGCGACGATAAATAGATACTAAAAAAAGCAAAAGAGCTTGCCAGCACATTCACAATACTCTCGGTGGCATCGGTTAATATAAAGTTCGACCCGGTTAAAAAATATGCGGCAAACTTGGCAATCATTAATATTACGCCAGTTATTAGCGATATGAGTATTATCTTTCGTTGCTCTTGCAATTTTTTTAATTTTGGACAAATTTATAAATAACATACACAAGTAGCAGTAAACTTATTTTCTATATTTGCCGCAATAACAAAACCGATCATTATGAATGCACTAAGCGACAGGATTAATAATTTATCTGAGTCACAAACAATTAAAATGGCTAAGCTAGGCCGTGAGCTTTCGGCTAAAGGTGTTGATGTTATCAGCCTAAGCTTTGGAGAGCCAGATTTCCATACCCCGGAGCATATTAAAGCTGCCGCAAAGCAGGCTATGGATCAAAACTACACCTACTACACACCAGTAGCGGGCTATCCTGAACTACGTAAGGCTATTGCCGCTAAATTAAAGAACGAAAACGGATTAGATTATGACGCAAGCCAAATAGTAGTATCAACCGGTGCAAAACAAGCTATAGCCAATGCTTTATTATGCTTAGTTAACCCTGGCGAAGAAGTAATCATTCCTACACCATATTGGGTATCATACTCTGAGGTTGTTAAGTTAACCGAAGGTACCAGTGTATATATTGACAGTACAGTTGAACAAAATTTTAAAATAACTCCAGAACAACTGGAAGCTGCTATTACGCCTAAAACTAAATTATTCATGTTCTCATCGCCATGTAACCCTACTGGCAGTGTTTACAGCAAAGATGAGCTGGCGGGCCTTGTTAAGGTTTTTGAAAAACATCCAAATATCTATATCCTGTCTGACGAGATATATGAGCATATCAACTTTGTAGAAAAACATGCTTCTATTGCAGAGTTTGATTCTGTTAAAGACCGTGTTATAATTATAAACGGCTTTTCAAAGGCTTTCGCGATGACAGGATGGCGCATAGGCTACTCTGCGTCAAATAAAGAAATTGCAATAGCTTGTGACAAATTACAAGGGCAGATCACATCCGGAACTTGCTCTATTACACAAAGAGCTGGAATTGCCGCATCCGAAGGTGGTTTAGAGTCGGTATTAGAGATGCGTGAAGCCTTCCGTAAAAGACGTGATATTGTTTACGATCTGTTAAAGAATATAGATGGCATAAAAGTAAACTTACCTGATGGCGCGTTTTACTTTTTCCCTAACGTTACCTCATTTTTTGGCAAGAGCTATAACGGTAAAACCATTAATGATTCGGACGAGTTAAGTATCTTCTTACTTGAAGAAGGCCATGTAGCAACTGTCGGCGGTGACTCATTCGGTGACCCTAAATCAATCCGTATATCATATGCCGCATCCGAAGAAAAACTAATAGAAGCTATGAAACGTATCGCTGCCACTTTAGCTAAGCTGAAATAAGAAGCATTAATAATTTTCAGGAGCAGGATATATGTTGAAACATGTATCCTGCTTTTTTATGCACTTTTTTTTATTTTATGAATTTGATAAAAATGCGAAATACAACAATTAAGTAACACTTTAATATCAATAATTGCTTATTTTACCATTTTAAATTACATAATTAACGGTGTTACTATATGGCTGATACGAATAATAACAACGCAGAACAAAATAGACTTGACAGAAACGCGAAGAAAGCTGTGCCTTTAGAACACTGGGGCCCATACCTGAGCGAACGGCAATGGGCAACTGTTCGCGAAGATTATAGCGCGAATGGCGATGCCTGGGGATATTTCACCCACGACCAGGCACGCAGCCGCAGTTACCGCTGGGGAGAGGATGGTTTGGGCGGAATTTCGGATTACTTCCAGCGTTTATGTTTTGCCATTGCGCTATGGAATGGCAACGACCCTATTTTAAAAGAAAGATTATTTGGCTTACCAAATGGCCAGGGTAACCATGGCGAAGATGTTAAAGAACTTTATTACTATCTGGATAATGTACCATCGCATTATTACATGAAGTATTTGTATAAATACCCTCAATTAGAATACCCTTATGATGAGCTGGTTAGCGTTAATATGCACCGCTCAAAACAGGAACCTGAATATGAAATATTAGACACCAACGTATTTGATAACGATCGCTATTTTGATGTATTTATTACCTATGCTAAAAACAATCCAGAAGATATTCAAATTTGTATTGAAATAGTGAACCGCGCATCAGAAACTGCCGCTATTACTGTGTTACCAACCTTATGGTTTTACAATTATTGGCAGTTTGATAAAGTTAAGCCCAAACCGCTTATCACCAAGCTGGATACTAATTCTGTAAAAGCAAGCTACCCCAACGCAAACGATTATTATCTATACTTCCAAACCCCCGGTAAAACATTATTTACTGAGAACGATACTAACAAGGAAAAAATATTTAGGCAACCTAACGATAGTATTTTTGTAAAAGATGCATTTCATGAAGCTATTATTGAGAAAGAGCATATCGAAGCATTAGCTGCAAAACAGGACGGAACAAAGTTTGCCCCTGTATATGAGTTTTCTATCAAAGCTAAAGAATCTAAAAAAATATACCTCCGGCTTAGCAATTGCCCTATCGAAAATGCGATAGATGAAAACTTTGAGGATATATTTAAGATAAGAAAAAAAGAGGCCGATGATTTTTACAACAACCTGCTTCCTAAAAACGTAACACCCGATTTGGCAAATATTCAACGCCAGGCTTTTGCCGGTTTATTATGGAACAAGCAATATTACCATTACGATACCCGTGCATGGCGCAACACTGGGGTAAACTCATCTCCGGCACTTGAAACCCGGCCTAATGGACGAAACAGCAACTGGAAATACCTGAACAATCAGGACGTAATATCAATGCCGGATAAATGGGAATATCCCTGGTACGCGGCCTGGGATCTGGCTTTCCATTGCGTACCTATGGCTATGATAGATCCGGTATTTGCAAAAAATCAGCTCATACTTATTATGCGGGAATGGTATATGAATCCCGAAGGCCAGATACCTGCGTACGAATGGAATTTTAGCGATGTTAATCCCCCGGTACAAGCGTGGGCGGCATTACAGGTATATCGTATTGAAAAAGAAAAGAAAGGCGAAGGGGATGTCAGGTTTTTAAAACGGGTTTTCCAAAAGCTCATTGTTAACTTTACCTGGTGGGCCAACCGAAAAGATGTGGAAGGTAATAATATTTTTGCAGGCGGTTTTTTAGGTTTAGACAATATAGGTGTTTTTGACCGCAGCAGTCAGATAAAAGATGCGGTATTAGAACAGGTGGATGGCACCAGTTGGATGGGTACATTCGCGCTTAACATGATGGATATCGCTTTAGAAATATCCATGTATGATGATGCCTTTGAAGATATGGCCCTTAAGTTTTATGAACATTTTGTGCTCATAGCTGAGGCACTTAACGAACTGGGATTATGGGACGATGAGGATCAGTTTTTTTACGATACCTTACAAATGGACAATGGAAATCCCTATCACCTAAAGGTCCGTTCGCTGGTAGGATTAACGTCCATGTTTGCGGTGTCTGTTTTTAGTTATGATAAATTGGATAAATTAAAAGATTTTAGAAAGCGGGCCAACTGGTTAAACCGCCATCGCACGCAAAACAAGCTATTTTTACCTATTACTGACGATGGGGTGAATAAAATATTACTCTCATTAGTGCCTTTTGAACGTCTTACTAAATTATTGGACAGAATTTGCGATGAAAATGAATTCTTATCCAAAGGTGGTATCAGAGCACTATCTAAATTTCATGAGGCTAACCCTTATTCAGCTAACATTGATGGCAGGCAGTATTCTATAAAATACGAACCTGGCGACTCAACCACTAATTTATTCGGGGGCAACTCCAATTGGCGTGGCCCAATATGGATGCCCATGAACTTCTTCCTGATCAATGCCATTAAAAAATATCATGAGTTTTATGGTGATGCAAAAAAATTCAACTTCCCTACGGATAATGGCATTGCAGAATTAACATTGGGCGAAATAGCCAATGAGCTTAGCCGAAGGTTGATAACCATTTTTGAGGCGGATGAAACAGGCGCACGCCCGGTACATTATAGCAAACACCAGAAATTTTATAAAAAACCAGAAAATGCTGGTTTGATACTATATTATGAATACTATCATGGTGATGATAGCTACGGGCTGGGTGCCAGCCACCAAACAGGCTGGAGTGCGCTTATTGCTAACATGATCAATGATATTTATTAACTAATGTCATCTAAATAGTTCTTTAAATTTCATTATAAGGCCTTGAATGACCATAAACAAATAAAAAACAATACATTTATTTGAATAAGTAAATCATCAATACCTAAATATTAAAAGCCACTTTTTAAGTGGACACACAATAATCAAATGAAAAAAAAACATCTACCACTAATTTTAGCAAGTTTATTTTTGACGAATACATTTGCTCAAAATCAAATAAGTCAGGTTAAAGCAGAACGGGCGATCAAGATTGATGTTAATCAAGAAAAAGGGCCGTTAAACACTTCGTTTAAAGAATGTATAGGGGCAGGCCGCGCTAATGAAGGCTTAAGAGCCGACTGGCAGCAACAGTTAGCTATTGTAAAAAAAGAATGCGATTTTAAATACATTAGGATGCACGGCCTGTTAACTGATGACATGGGTGTATATAGGGAGGACAGAAAAGGGAATCCGGAATATAATTACCAATACATTGACGTTTTATATGACTATATCCTCAAAATTGGTATGAAACCCTTTGTAGAACTAGGATTTATGCCATCGGCACTTGCTAGTGGAGACAAAACGATCTTTTGGTGGAGAGGCAACGTAACACCGCCAAAAGATTATAAAAAATGGGAGGCGTTAATACGTAACCTCGCCCTCCACTTTACAGAACGCTATGGCCCGGATGAAGTAAAGACCTGGTACTTTGAAGTTTGGAATGAGCCGAATTTGAAAGATGGTTTTTGGACAGGTACACAAGAGGACTATTTCAAATTATATCAATACAGCGCACGGGCGATAAAAAGTGTAAATAAGGAATATAAAGTGGGCGGCCCAGCAACGGCGGGTGCGGCCTGGGTGCCGGAAACAATAGATTTCTGCAAAAAAAATTTAGTTGCGCTTGATTTTATCAGTACGCATACTTACGGGGTAAAACAAGGGTTTTTGGATGAGTATGGATCAACAGGCACTGTACTTGATAAAAACAGATCGAGTCTTAGTAGTACTGTGATTAATACCCACAACCAGATCAAAAATTCTGCTATGCCTGGTTTGAAATTACATTATACGGAATGGAGTTCTTCGTATACTCCTTCAGACCCGCTTCATGATAGCTATCACGAGGCTGCATATATACTTGAAAATTTAAAACAAATAGGCTCCGTAGCCAATTCTATGTCTTATTGGGTTTTTACCGATATATTTGAGGAAGCAGGCCCAAGATTTACTCCCTTTCATGGAGGATTCGGCTTGATGAATACTGAAGGAATAAAAAAACCCGCATTCTTTGCCTACTCATTATTAAACAAATTAGGCAAAACCGAATTGATTAACAAAGACGGTTCATCATGGGCTTGCAAAAATAAAAAAGGTGACGTACAGGTGTTGTTTTGGGATTATACATATACTTTACCAGATTCAATTAACAACCAGGCCTATTATGTTCGCGATCTACCGGCTAAACCAAAAGGTAAGGTCAAATTAGCAATATCTGGTATTCACAAAGGTCAGTACCGGATGGAAATCTATCAGATCGGGTACAAAGTAAACGATCCATATACCTCTTATTTTTTCCTAAATAAACCCAGCCAACTGAGCAAAGCACAGGTAAATGCGCTCAAAAAGCAAAATGATGGTTCTCCCATTGTAAAGGAAAACATAACAGTAAATGCATCCGGCGTACTCTTAAAGGAACTTGCCATTAGAGAGAACGACGTTTTCTTTATAAACATGATCAAACTTTGATGCCGTTAGTTTATTTAATAGTGTGATCAGAAAATATTATTCTAAAGGTTTTAGTGTTATTGACTAACGATTAATTACAAACATGGAGGTTATGGGGTGCCATCCTACTCCCAATTGATATACTTTTTAATAACAGCATACGTATAACCACTAAATAAATTAGTGCATTGCTTACCAATTATTATATAATTTAAAAGGGCTAACTTGGCATAAGTTTAGATTGGTATTAACTTTACAAAATATTCCAAATGCAATCAACAATACTTATTATAGACGACGAAAAAAAGCTTTGCAGTTTACTGGCGCGTATAATAGAGCTGGAAGGCTATAGGGTATTGCAGGCAAATACC
>JANXTT010000085.1 GCA_025352225.1 Mucilaginibacter sp.
GTAAATCTGCAGGTTTGGCAAATGTACAGCCATTGGATGGCTGGAAAAATTATCGTGCCTACATTCATAAAAATGCGGTTATGCCTAACGGCGAAACAGGAAGAGTAAAACTAACGTTTACTATTCGCCCCGACGGCAGTATAACCAATATCAAGGTTCGCCGCGGCCGTACCGATGCTATGAACCTTAAAGCTATTGACTTGATTAAGAATGGCCCCGAATGGCATGGTGATGTAGAAGCCCGCGAAATCCGGATTAAAATAAAATTTCATAAAGGCAGCAAAGTTTAATAAAGTGCCCCCTAGTTATTGCGCTTTGTTACATTCTTTCAGGTACATCTATTCCTAACAACCGCATACCTTTGGCTATAATTTTAGCTGTTGCCGCTGATAACTGTAGCCTGAACTGCTTTACAACTTCATCGTCTGCTTTTAAGATAGGTTTTTCCTGGTAAAATTTATTGTATGTTTTTGCCAAATCATAAACATAGTTGGCAATAATAGCCGGACTATAATCCCTGGCTGCCTGCATGATCGCTTCTGGAAACTGGCTTAATGTTAAAATCAGGTCACGCTCAACGGCGTCTAATTCCTTAACATCAGTACCCTTGGCTCCAAAATTAAACCCAGCACGCTTTAATACCGATTTGATTCGCGCATGGGTATACTGTATAAATGGCCCTGTGTGCCCCTGAAAATCAATTGATTCATTAGGATCAAATAACAAGCGCTTTTTAGGTTCCACCTTTAACAGGAAGTATTTTAAAGCACCCATGCCAATGGTATAGTATAACTGTTGCTTTTCTTCTTCGCTAAAATCGGCTGTTTTACCTAACTGTTCGGTTTGTGTTTTGGCGGTTTGCTCCATTTCGTCCATCAGGTCATCAGCATCAACCACTGTACCTTCGCGGGATTTCATTTTACCCGATGGCAAGTCAACCATTCCATATGATAAATGAAACAAGCCTCTGGCCCAGCTTTTACCCAGCTTTTGCAGGATAAGAAACAATACCTTAAAATGATAATCTTGCTCATTACCAACTACATATATAGATTTATCTACACTATAATTATTATACTTTAATTGCGCAGTACCCAAATCCTGGGTGATATAAACCGACGTACCATTGGATCGCAGCACCAATTTTTCATCAAGGCCGTCCGCAGCCAGGTCTATCCAAACAGAGCCATCATCTTTTTTAAAGAAAACTTGTTTTGCTAAGCCTTCCTCTATAATATCCTTCCCTAATAAATAGGTTTTTGACTCGTAATAATACTGGTCAAAGTCAACACCAAGCTTTTTATAGGTTGCTGCAAAGCCCGCGTAAACCCAACTATTCATGGTTTCCCATAGGCTGATAACTTCAGTATCGCCAGCTTCCCATTGCTCAAGCATTTGCTGGGCTTGGATAAGTAGTTGTGTTTTGTTTTGAGCAACGTCTTTTATCTCATCTTTCTCTTTCTGGATTTTCTCTTCCAAATCTGTTAGATGTTTTAATATTCTTTGAAGATCCTTTTTCTTTTTATCAATAACTTTCTCTTCAATATTTTCAAACTCTTCATCGTCAAAGCATTTCAAAACACTTTTCCAAGGTATATTTTTATCTATTGCGGATTTCGATAGAATTTGCGCCCTGGAGCCAAAATCACTAAAATCCAATAATTTAATTACAATCAACTCTTTATTAATAGCAGCTTCCAAATAAGTTATAGTTCCTATATGTGTTTGAAGCTTCAGTTTTTCTGAAGAATTAAACAGGGTAAAGTCTTTCTTGTCATATATAGCAGATAATATGGGGGATAATTGAGCTTTTAACTCCCTGTCAAATCTTACATAATATTTACCAACCAGATGGTCGCCCTTCATTCCCGTCGATTCCGGTGTTTCACCCTCGCCAAATTTTTGCCAGGCCAGCATTGATTTGCAAATATGGATGCCTCTGTCGTTTACTAAATTGGCTTTTATAACATCGTATCCGTTTGCTTTTAAAATTTCGGCTACGGCATAACCTAATAAATTATTACGGATATGGCCCAAATGCAATGGTTTGTTAGTATTAGGCGAAGAATACTCAACCATTACTTTCTGACCATTAGCCGGGAAAGTTCCGAAACTACTACTTGATATTTCCTGATATAGTTGCTCTATCCAATAAGCATCGGTAATACTGATGTTTAAAAAACCCTTAATCACATTAAAACCAGCAACAACGTCTACTTCATTCTGAATAAATGCACCTATCTCCGTCCCGGTTTGCTCAGGCGACTTACGTGAAAACTTTACAAATGGAAAAGTAACTATGGTAACCTGCCCTTCAAATTCTTTACGGGTTTGCTGTAAAGTTACATCGGCAGCGGTTATATCAGTCTGGTATAATAATTTTGCGGCTTTAATGGTTGCATCAACTATAAAATTCATTCGCCAAAATTAATCAAAATGGCCTAACCTGCCAGAATTAATATTATCGTATTTTTTTTAATGTTTTTATTTGCATTTTTTATTGCGAAATACAGCTCATAAAAATGCTTATAGATTCACCTAGAGGGGCTTTTTGCTTTACTAAATTAAATTATGTTACTCAGATTAAAAATGTATGAAGATTTAAGATTTTTTTCCATTTAAAAATTACATTTTTGCGAAATATATTATTCAATAAATGCAAAGTTACGAGGAATTTATTGACCTGAGTGTGGGCTTCCCGCAAGAAGGTTTTGAGGTGTACGATGATGAGCTTTATTTTCATGATCTTAACCTGATGGAAATGATTGAAACGTATGGCACCCCCCTACGGTTTACCTATTTACCCATAATCTCCAAAAAAATACAGCAGGCTAAAATATTGTTTCAGCAAGCTATTATCAAGAACAATTATCGCGGCAGCTACAAGTATTGCTATTGCACTAAAAGCTCACACTTTAAGCATATAGTTGAAGAAGCTTTAAAAAATGAAATCCACCTGGAAACATCGTCGGCTTTTGATATGCCAATGATAGACGCGCTGGAGAAAAAAGGCTTGCTTAAAAAAGAAATGACTGTTATATGCAATGGTTTTAAAACGTTTCAGTATAAGCAATACATCATTGATATGCTGCATGATGGTTTTACCAACATTATCCCGGTGTTAGACAATAAAGAAGAGTTTAATATTTATGATGATGAGGTAGAAATGGATACACCTTGCAATCTGGGTATACGTATAGCTGCCGAAGAGCAACCAAACTCTCAGTTTTACACTTCGCGCCTTGGTGTGCGTATGGAAGATGTTATTGATTTTTATTATAACAAAATAGAAAATAACCCCAACTTCAGGGTAAAACTTTTACATTTTTTTATCAACTCGGGTATTTCTGATACACCATATTATTGGAACGAGCTGGAAAAGTATGTAACGCTTTATTGCAAATTTAAAAAGATCAACCCCGATCTGGACACTTTAGATATTGGCGGCGGGATGCCTTTTAAAGATTCGCTGGTATTTGATTTTGATTATGAATACATGGTTAACGAAATTGTTAGCCGTATAAAAGAGATCTGTGCCGAGCACGATGTTATGGAGCCGGACATTATTACCGAATTTGGTAAATATACCGTTGCCGAGGCATCGGGTATATTATACAAGGTTTTAGGCCGTAAACAACAAAACGATCGTGAGCGTTGGTTAATGCTCGATGGCTCATTTATTACAAACTTACCAGATGTTTGGGCACTGAACCAGAAATATGTGTTATTACCTATCAACAATTGGGATGCTGAATATGAGCGCGTGAATCTGGGCGGTATCACTTGCGACGGACAAGATTATTACAACCAGGAAGCACATATGAACAGCGTATTTATGCCAAAAACGCGTAAGGTACAATATGTAGGCTTTTTCCATACGGGCGCATATCAGGAAGTGTTAAGCGGGTACGGTGGTATACACCATTGCCTGTTGCCTTCGCCTAAGCATGTAATTATCCGCCGTAACCGGGATGAAACTTTTAACTTTGAAGTTTTTGGAGAAGAGCAGAATAGCAAACAGGTTTTAAAGATTCTGGGTTATACTACGTAATATTTTCTTAAACTAGCATATAACGAACGGACTTTGATCCGTTCTTTTTTTTTAAAAGCAGTTTTATTTTTAGCTGTATTTATATTATAAATAAGTTTTAAAACAATTAGTTTAAATTACACTTATATTTTAAATCGCCTTTTAAACATGAATATCAACGATAGCGATAAAACGTCTAGATTTGAAAAAATAAGTAATAAAATTACTGTATTTAGCGGTAGTTCTACAGTTTTTATTATCGCGATCAGCCTTATTCTGATCTGGGTAATTTCGGGGCCGGTTTTTCATTTTTCTGATACCTGGTTATTAATTGTTAATACAGGTACATCCATTATCACTTTTCTGATGGTTTTTTTGATTCAAAAGTCGCAGAATAAAGAATCTATTGCTGTTCAGCTTAAACTAAATGAGTTAATTGCAGCCAATAACAGGGCCAGCAACAGGTTGTTAAACATTCAGGACCTTAGTGAAAATGAATTAAATACGCTTTACGAACATTATCGCACTCTTGTTGAGCTAACTCAAAAAGCGAAATCTAACACTCAAAGTCATTCGGTTGAAGATGCTATCGAATCGGTTAAAGAAGATAACATTAATGATATGGATGGGGATATTAATTTATAATCTGCAAAATCGACTAAACCGTGATAAAGCCTGTATATTAATGTAATATACAACGGCGAAAACTACTAGTTTAGTCTCCTGATGATTTCCATACAAGCGCGGCTATTATGATATGGGCATTTCCATATGCCAACTTTATCTTCTGATCGCATAATTTGCCCATCAATATTTACGCCCCAAAACCACTCTCCGTGCTGGGTATCTAATATTTTATTTTTTATAAACGTCCAGTTTTGCAAAGACGTATTTAAGTACCGGGCATTATTACTTAATTGCCACGCATTATAAAACCCAACCATAGCTTCGGCTTGTACCCACCAATGCTTCTCTTTAATTAAATGATTTTGAGCGGGCTCATACTCATACCATAAACCACCATCATCATCTAAACCAAGTAGCGTAGTTTCCGCTATGCTAACAGCGATAGTTTCCGCTTTTTTTATAAGCTCACTATTCTTCACTACATGAGACGCTTCTAGTAAGAGCCATGTTGCTTCAATATCGTGCCCGTAGGATATGGTATCTGATTTGGGATTCCAGTTTTCATCAAAAAACAAAATCAGATGATTGGTTTCGCTATTAATAATATGGTCAAAAAAGTTGTTCAACAATGTTTCAAGTTGTAATTTCAAGTTTTCATCTGGCCAAATACGATATAAGTTAGTATAGGCCTCCAATACATGCAAATGAGTATTCATGGTTTTTTTCTCATTCGCATCCTTTTTACTTAATCTCAGATCGTCAAGTGTACCCCAACCTCGTGAAAAAGCTTCAAAATAACCGGTGTTAACAGGATCATAGCTTTTTTCTAACAAAATATGATATAAGTCAATAGCTAAATCTTTCGCATTATTAATTTCGGTAGCAATAAAGTATTCGCAAAGAGCGTAGATTGTAAACGCTATTGCATATACTTGTTTTTTAGAATCCAGAGCATTCCCATTGTAATCTACCGACCAAAAAACACCACCATATTCTTTATCCACAAAATGATCAACAATGTATTGATATGCTCGAGTTGCCGTGTTAAGGTACTCTTTATTGGGGCTTAAATTATAAGCGGCAGAAAAAGACCATAGAATACGGGCATTTAGTACGGAACCTTTTGCAGATAATGACAATATATGATTGTCATTATCTATTTGTCCATAAAACCCTCCATGGGCATTGTCAATTGTATTTTTAATCCAATAATTCAAAATTTGATTTAACTCAATAGTTAGTTCTTCTTTATATGTATTAAGTTTATTTTGAACTAAAGTATCCTGAACCATATTCACTTTTTAGATTTGTTTATTGAGCTTATAAATTGTTTTATTTTTCTCGATTAACTGATAAATAGTTTTTACCGATAGTGACGAACGAAGGCCATCAGCTGGATTATTAATTACATAATCAACCAATTTATCAACTGTTGAAGTAGCTACATGCATCCGGGTATCTGATGAGGCATAATATATATATACGGTTCCGTCCTCATCCTCTATCCACCCATTACTAAAAACCACATTAGATACATCTCCTACCCGTTCCTCTCCTTCGGGGGCTATAAAATAACCTCCTGGTTTGTAAATAACTTTGGTCAAATCGTTCAGATCCGTCATAAACATATATAGTACATAACGTAAACCGGCGGCAGTGTTACGAACACCATGTGCCAGATGTAACCAGCCGTGTGTTGTTTTTATTGGCGCCGGGCCCTGTCCATTCTTAGCTTCGTAAACGGTATGATAATTTTTATTATCTATAATAATTTCTTCTGTTATTATGGCATTCGTAATATCATCGCATACTCCAAAACCTATACCGCCGCCCTTACCTGCTTCTATAAAACTATCTTGCGGACGGGTGTAAAGCGCATATTTCCCGTCAACAAATTCCGGGTGTAAAACTACATTCCTTTGTTGCTGAGATGGTGTTTTCAAATCTGGCAACCGTTGCCAGTTTATAAAATCCTTTGTGCGTGTAATACCGCAGGCGGCAATTGCTAGCGACTGATCATAACCCGGTGCTTCTGGATCACGGCGTTCTGTACAAAAAAGTCCATATATCCATCCATCTTCGTGCGCGGTTAAACGCATATCATAAACGTTAATATCAGGATTACCGGTTTCTGGTAAATTAACTGGGTATTCCCAAAATTTAAACTGATCCACCCCATTTGGGCTTTCTGCAACTGCAAAAAATGATTTCCGGTCTGTCCCTTCAACCCGCGCAACCATCAGATACCTGCCGTTCCACTTTATTGCTCCGGCGTTAAATACCGCATTTATACCAAAACGCTCTATTAAGTATGGATTAGTTTCAGGGTTAAAATCGTATTTCCAATCCAGCGGAATGTGCGCCGCTGTTAGAACTGGATATTTATACTTATCGTATATTCCATTCCCACCAACATTTTTTTGATTGGGTCTCTTTATTAATTGTTCATAAGCTGTTTCCAGTTCTAATAACTGTATTTCAAACTCCGTCATTATATATATATATTTAATCAATATTCGTTTAATTTATTCCACCACGTTTTTTTAAGTATTACAATTATTACCGTCAACATAGCAATTGTAATAATTAAAGGTAATTTTTGCATCAGAACCAAGTACATCGGCAAGATGGTTAAGCATAACTGGCCTATCATACCTAGCACTACGTTAAACATATTCAGTTTAAAGTTTTTATTGGGTACAAAATCAGGATCTTCGGCCATTACCATTTCTTTTATAGGATCCCACATCCCCCATGGGCGTACATTTGTATAAAATGATTTTAGCACTTTAATATCTGTTGGGGGCGCAGCATAAGAGCCTATTATTGAACCAGTTAGTGATAATAAGAATAAAACAGGGAAATAATACAAAAACTCAACGCCCTCAAAAAAATGTGTAAATACCAATGCCGAAACAATGCCAGTTAACATTCCCCAAAAAAATCCATTAGCATTAAACCGCCACCAATGCCACTTTAACACATTTGAAGCAATATATCCACCATACAATGCCGACACTATCCACTGTAAAACACTATTAACATCTTTAACAAAAAAGCCCAGCATTACACCTATTACAACAACAACAACACCCACCGAATAATTCATTACTATAATTTTACTATTGGTTGCCTGAGGGTTTACATATTTTAAATAAATATCATTAACTATGTACGCTTGGGCGGCATTTAAAGTACCACTGAAAGTGCTCATAAAAGCTCCTAATAGGCCTGTTAAAATTAAACCTACCAAGCCAACTGGTAAAAACTTATTTATAACTACAGGTAATATTCTTTCAAAATCTACAATCCCATTTGCATCTTTTAAGTTCATTTGATGATAATATAACAGGCCCAATACTGTCAATCCTATTATCAATGCGTATCTAACAGGCAAAAGAATAATATTCACAAACCCACTCATTTTACTGGCCTCTTCGGGTGAGCGGGTCGATAATATTTTTTGCATGTCATAATTGGGCGCGGGGCCTGCCAGGGCTGCTAAAACCCCTTTAAAAGTCATCATCATAAAAAAGATTGCGAATAGGGAATATCCATCACTTTTTATCTTTTTGTTAACTTCTTCTATAATGCCTGTCCAACTCATATCCAGGTGTGAACCAAAAAATGGATTATACCATCCGTGTGGTACATTTAGTACATGGCCATTCAGACTTGTTATCGCTATAAATGCAACCCATATACATGCTACTGTCATGATACAATATTTAATCATATCGCCCACAACTATGCTGTGCATACCACCTAATATAGAATAGAACATGGCAAATAAAGTAAAAATCACACCGTAAACATGCGGCGCATACTGAGCTGGGATGTTAAATGGAATATAGGCTTTAACCAAATCCCAGGGAACAAAAATTTCTATAAATTTACCTAAACCAACAAATCCGTATGCCAAAAACCCAAAACAACTTAATAACGCAAAAACAACCACCACTTGATGTGAACTACTTACTCCCGGGCCTGTTTTACCAAACCTGGTTTGTAGCCATTCTGCTCCTGTGGCCGCATTCGATCTCCGCAACCATCGAGATAAATACATCATTAAAAACACCTGATTAAATACTGGCCATAACCAGGGTATCCAAATACTTTTCATTCCGTATGCAAAACATAAACTAACCATCCACATGGTTCCGCTAATGTCAAACATATCAGATGCATCACTTAAACCCAATTTATACCATGGCAATGACTTACCACCAAGCATATAGCTTTCTTTATTTTGGCGCGCTTTTTTGCTATACCAAAAACCTATAAATATGGTACTTAGTAGATATAGTACTATTATGGATATATCTATTAAAGATAATTTCATGTTTGTTGTATTAGTTTGATAAAAAATTTGAATGGCTATAAAAGAATATAATCTTTTAGCTTGTGTAATTTAAATATTTGATTTAGCGAAAATAGTTGATTAAAAAACCAGACACTAATACTATTTTAACCAAATTAAATACTTTATCAAAAGGTAATTTATATGAAAATACGATTACCTGTATATGTTTCCCTAAATTGTTTAGGAATACAATACTTTTTACGCTTAAAAATTCTATTAAAGTTAGATATATTGTTAAACCCACATTTATACGCAATTTCCGCAATTGTATCAGTTGTATCAATTAACATCCTGGATGCATGCCCAAGGCGGATTTCATTTAAACTATCAATATATGTTTTTCCGGTACGTTTTTTTATAAACCTACTGAATGAAGCCTCTGGCATATTAGCTATTTTTGCCACTTCGGCAAGGGTTACTGGCTTATTATAATTATCATTCATATATTCAAATACCTTTTCAATCCTCCTGCTGTTGTAATGAAATTTCTCTCCCGAAAAGCTCGGGTCTGATAAAATTTTCATATCTCTTGATATGGATAGGTCATGTAAAATCGACAGTAATTCCAACACGGAATCAAATCCACTTTTTTTATTTAAGGATAATAGCCTTTCCTTTATGCCCTTTATTGTTTCCTGTGAATAGAGCACCCCTCTTTGAGAGCGCTCCAACATACTTTTAACAAAACTAAGTTGATTTCTTTTTAAAAACCTATCATCAAAAAGATCTTTGTGAAACTGGATTGTCACTTCTGTAATTGCTTCGCTTTGACACTGGTGACTAAACCAGGCATGGTATAAATTAGGCCCTACTAACACCAATTCCAAATCCTCAATAACTTCAATATTATCACCTACTATCCGTTTAGCGCCATTAGCATTTAAAATTAAATTTAGCTCATATTCATCATGATAATGAAGGGGAAAATCAAATTTCTTTTTTGTTCTGGAAAAAATTGTAAAACAATCACTAGGTGTTAATGGAGTTATCTCCCTCATTACAATATGTGTCATATTTTGGTTTATTTTAACACTAATATAATACAATTTTAACTGTAAGTAGTACAATTAAAAAAAATCAAAGTATTAGTCTATTCTTTTTCGAGTAAATACACATCCTGACTATAAGAAACTAAATTATCTATCTCTGTATAAAAAGATACGCCGTATTCAATAAAGCTAGTTTAACCGAATTTTAAGAGAACTGCAATATTATCAACTCCTGTTATACAAGAACTTTCAAATAAGTAATCAATATGAAAATATCTTTACCAAATTGATACGGTTTTAAGGATACATTTTTTGAGGAATAGCTCTTTATTCAAACCAATCTCCTAAAGGGCTAACTTGGTATAAGTTTAGATTGGTATTAACTTTACAAAATATTCCAAATGCAATCAACAATACTTATTATAGACGACGAAAAAAAGCTTTGCAGTTTACTGGCGCGTATAATAGAGCTGGAAGGCTATAGGGTATTGCAGGCAAATACC
>JANXTT010000086.1 GCA_025352225.1 Mucilaginibacter sp.
AGCTGGGCAGCCCGTGGTTCTGACTGATAGCGGGCAAAGGCCCTGTGCGGCAAAGAAGCCTCTCTGCAGCCTTGACTTTTCGGTTCTTTTGTGTCGAAGACAAAAGAACAAACTCGCAAAGTAGAAAGCTGAAAGCATAAAGTTAAAAGCTGAAAGTAAAAAGTAAAAAGTAAAAAAAGGGTGGGTTGTCATTCTGAGCCTGTCGAAGAACGGAGCGCAAAGGCCCCTACACCATACTTCGACCTACTCAGCATGACAGCCCTTTTTTGACAATGCGGACATAGGTATTATTGAATGTTTTTAATTAGTATCAAGTAGTTTTTTCAAAGTCTAACTACTTGATACTAGCTACTAGCTACCATTCTATATTAGCCAGAGCGGCCTAAATACCCGTCTTTTTACGAATATCTGCCGGTATGCCATTTTTATTGAGTAAAAAAGCAGTGGTTTTATAGCGAACATAATCTTTAGTAACATACAGATAACCATTATAATCGTTACTTAAACCCCATGAGTTTTTAACGATATAGTATTCTTTCCCGGTTTGATCTTTAGCTAAGCCAACAATGTGCATACCATGGTCGTCGGTGGTAGAATAGTTATCAAATGCTTTTTGGCGCAGCTCGGGGGTAATGGCCATCTCACGTTTAGGGCCATTAAACATATCCTTTTTCTGCGCATCGGTCATATCCTCATACGCGGTATCGGGCACAAAAGCCACACCATTTTTCCAGCTAAAGCTTTTCTCGCTCACATCTGTTGCCCACGCTACTGTATATCCGCTTTTAAGCGCGTTATCAATAATATAGGTCATATCGGCCAGTTGCACATTATACACCTGGTCAAACGACCAGTTATCAGGCACTAAAAATGGGCACTTTTTATAATAAGCGTTATCAGTAAACGACGAAAACTCCACATAATCGTCGGGGTTAATGCCTACTACATCTTTAGCAAAAGTTTGTGGCGTATATAGCTTTCCCTGGTAATTAAAAGCCTCGGGCACTTTACCTAAATAGGCGTCAATAACGGCGGTATAAGCAGTAATCCAGTTAGGCGTTAACACACCATTATCGTTTTTCACTACCGCTTTTAACACGCCTTCCATAACCGCGCCTAATTCGCCAAATTTATTTTTCTTGGTTCCGTAGTTTAACCCGGTATAAAATTCATTGGGCACGGCACCATATTTACGGTACATGTTAATTACATCGTGCAACTCGCCGCCATCGCCTAAACTAACCGCGCCGTGCATACGCACATAGTTTTTCCCCTTTTCAATGTAGGCGCAACGCGCTGTATATATTTCCGACAATTCAACCGGTTTTTTGCCCATTCGTATCATTTCTGATTCCAAAAAAGAATTAGCAGAATAGCTCCAGCAAGTGCCGGACGAACCCTGATTTTTGATAGATGTGTTCTGTAAATTAATAAGCTCGGTAAAATGATACCCTGTTTTACCGTCGGCATTTTGGTTAGTTTTTAATGAATTAACCAGGTTATCTTGCGCTTGCGCTACCACTGCCGCGAAGGCAATCGCGGTAGTAAAAATTAAACTTTTAATATTCATCTAGATCAGTTATTAATGAGTATGGATAAACCCGGGGAAACCCGGATTTGCTGAATCTAAAATACACCAAAAACTACCAATAAGCCAACTTGACATTTGGAAAAACGGTCAAAAATGCCGGTTTATGATGATATTGATAATTTTATACTATGAAAGGATAATTTTTATTCCTCTCTTAACCGCTCGTCTGTATAACGGATCTGGGTTTTTCCATGCGGCGCGGGCACACCGTTTTCGTCTACGCTAACAAATACAATTTTATCGATAGTAAGGATAGTTTTTTGGGTGATTTTATTGCGCACCTCGCAGGTTAGCGTTAGCGACGTACGCCCGAAATGAACGGCCTTAATGCCCAGTTCTATAATATCGCCTTGCTTGGCCGAGTTAATAAAGTTAATCTCGGACATGTACTTGGTTACACAACCTGACGTACCTAATTGAATAACAGAATATATAGCAGCTTCCTCATCTATCCAACTCAACAAACTACCACCAAATAAAGTACCATGGGCATTAAGGTCTTGTGGTTTTACCCATTTACGTGTGTAGAAATTCATTTTTTAGTGGTTAGTGAGTAACAAGATATTTAACACGGCCAATGTAATGCAATGAGAATCCAAGGTTTAAGGCAAACACCTCCTACCTAAACTACCGAGTTCCTATTGCGCAACCAATGGTCAGCCAACACCAGTGCGGCCATAGCCTCAACAATGGGTACAGCGCGGGGTACAACACAAGGGTCATGGCGGCCTTTGCCGCTAATTTCGGCAGCGTTACCATCCGCATCAACCGTTTGCTGGCTATGCATTATGGTAGCCACGGGTTTAAAGGCTACCTTAAACTCAATAGGCATGCCATTGCTGATACCTCCTTGTATCCCCCCCGAAAAATTTGTGATAGTTCTCACACTTCCTAAATGCTCCTTTATAAAAATATCGTTATGCTCAGAACCGCGCATTTCGCTGCCTGCAAAGCCAGAGCCAAACTCAAACCCATGTACCGCGTTAATACTTAGCATGGCTTTGCCCAGGTCGGCATGGAGCTTATCAAAAACAGGCTCACCTAAACCTACGGGGCAGTTTTGTATATGGCAACTCACTTTGCCGCCAACCGTATCGCCATCTTTACGTACCGAATCAATAAAATCTATCATTTCATCGGCTGTAGCCGGATCAGCGCAGCGCACTATATTACTTTCGCGAACAGCTAAAAATTGTTCGGCTGTGGTGATCTCTACATTTGGCGCATTGATTTTGCCTACGCTGCTAACATGTGCCAATATCTCAATACCCTGTGTTTTTAGCAACAGCTTGGCTATTGCGCCTGCCGCTACCCTTGCCGCGGTTTCGCGGGCCGATGAACGGCCGCCACCACGGTGATCCCGGATGCCGTATTTGGCATGATAGGTATAATCGGCATGCGACGGGCGGAATACATCGGTATTATGGCTGTAATCCTTAGATCGCTGGTCTTCATTCGGTATCAGCATCATAATGGGTGTACCGGTGGTTTTCCCTTCAAATACACCCGAAAGAATCCGCACCGTATCACTCTCCTTACGCTGTGTGGTTATTTTACTCTGGCCAGGTTTACGCTTATCCAACTCCGCCTGAATATAATCCATATCAACGGTTAACTGTGCCGGGCAACCGTCTATGATCACGCCGATAGCCTCACCATGCGACTCGCCAAAAGTGGTGATTCTGAATAATTGCCCGAATGAATTTCCTGCCATTTTTTAGTATTTAGTATCAAGTAGTTAGTAGCTAGATATTTGCTTAACTTATGTTCATTGTGGCCTATCGTTATCCTTCGCTACCTATTTCTCCTGCTACAACAAATCCTGCTTTTTCCAGATCTTTCCAGAAAGCCGGGTATGATTTTTCTACAACCATAGGTTCCTCAATTTCCACATGCGGAATGATGAGGGCCAGCGGCGCAAAGGCCATAGCCATGCGGTGATCTTCGTAGGTATGTACTGTCATTTTCTCGGGGATATGCTTTCCGCTACAGTCAAGCTTATAAACCTGCCCTTTTTCGGTAAGCTTAACCCCTATTTTAGCCAGTTCGTTTTGCAGGGCCAATACACGGTCGGTCTCTTTTATCTTCAAGGTTTCCAATCCGGTAAATGTTGCATCGTGCCCAAGCGCGGCGCATACCACAACAACGGTTTGCGCCAGATCCGGGCACTCTTTAAAATCAAATATTTTACGGATCAAGGGCTTTGTCTCCTTAGTTAAATATACCCCGCCATCCTTAAATTGCGATGTGATGCCGAAGTTAGCCATGATCTCCGTGATCACGCTATCACCCTGTAAACTGTATGATGTAAGGCCAGGTAAAAACAACTCAGCCTCATCACTTAATGCCGCTATGGCGTACCAGTATGATGCCGCGCTCCAATCGGGTTCAACGTTCAATATGGTTTCGGCAAAGGGCTGGTTAGCGATGTGTATGCTATTGCCTTGCCAGGCATGCAGGATACCTGCCTGCTTAAGCATAGCCAGCGTCATTTCAACATAGGGGCGCGAGGTTAGATCACCCTCAATATCCAAAGTTAAACCCTTGGGCAAGCTTGACGCGATTAACAACAACGCAGTAATATACTGACTGCTGATATCGCCCTTGATGTTGATACGATTGGTTAACTGCTCAAAACCGCCTTGTATCCTTATCGGCGGAAAGCCATCGTTAACCTCATAATCAATTCGGGCACCCAGTTTGCGCATGGCATCAACCAATATCCCAATGGGGCGCTGCTGCATCCGCTTGGTTCCGGTTAGTATTACTTCCGCATCCTGTAAAGGCAAAAAAGCCGTCAGAAAACGCATTGCGGTACCAGCAGGGCCAATATCTACGATTTGAG
Source organism: Mucilaginibacter sp. (assembly GCA_025352225.1). Lineage (GTDB taxonomy): Bacteria > Bacteroidota > Bacteroidia > Sphingobacteriales > Sphingobacteriaceae > Mucilaginibacter. The sequence goes on from JANXTT010000086.1 coordinate 4,437, forward strand.
GGTTGTAAGTTTCGGGTTGCGCGTTAGAATTACCATTATCAAAAATCAATTTCTGACTTTTGACTTTTGACTTTTGACTTTCTAATACACCCGAAAGGGTAACGGTATCCGCTGCGTCAGATACATTTTGAACCTTTACCTTGCCTTTGCTTAGGGCCTCAATAATGAGCGCCCTGTTGCATTCGCTTTTTGAACCGGTTAACTGTACTGTCCCGGTTAAGGTTTTAACAGGTTTAGATATGATCAAATTTTGCATTACTGCTAATTAAACATGTGTTAAATGCTCTTGTCCAGAACCTATTATACCATCTTTATTCATAATCTCGGTTTGTTTACGGATTGATTCGTTGTGGATCAGTTCCAGGAACTTCTCTGTAAACTCCTTACTTAATTTTAAGGCCGACCCATATGTAACGCGTTTATTCAGGATCTCATCCCATCGGTTAACCTGTAAAATGGTAATGTTATTGTCTTTTTTGTAATTTCCTATTTTTTCAACAATCTGCATACGTTCTGCAACTTTTTGAATTAACAGGTCATCAATTTTATCAATTTCGTTACGCAGTTCGGCTAATTTATCTTTAACTTCTGGTGTACCCGCGCCAGATTTTCTTACTTCTAAACGGCTCATCAACTCATCAAGTGCTGATGGGGTTAACTGTTGTTTAGCGTCTGTCCATGCTACAGATGGGTCAATATGCGATTCTATGATCAAGCCCTGCATATCCAGGTCGAGTGCTTTTTGCGCGATGTAAGGAATTAGTTCACGATTACCGCAAATATGGCTTGGATCGCAAATAATAGGCAACTCAGGCGCGTGCGTTTTTAAGTTGATAGCCAGATCCCACATCGGCTCGTTACGGAAAGCCGATTTTTCGTATGATGAAAAGCCACGGTGTATGGCGGCAAGTTTTGTAATGCCCGCGTTATTAATCCGCTCCAAAGCACCTATCCACAAAGAAAGATCGGGATTAACCGGGTTTTTAACAATCACAGGTACATCATGCCCCCTAAGCGCGTCGGCAATTTCCTGTACGGTAAATGGATTAGCCGTTGAGCGTGCACCTACCCATAAAATATCAACACCTGCTTTTAACGCTTCTTCAACATGTTTAGCTGTAGCAACTTCAACAGCGGTTGGCAAGCCGGTTTCTGCCTTGGCACGTTTTAACCACTCCAAACCTATACTGCCAATACCTTCAAACTCTCCCGGACGGGTACGTGGTTTCCAGATGCCTGCACGCAGTACAGATACCCGGCCTGTTTTGGCTAATAAATGCGCTGTTGCAACCAATTGCTCCTCGGTTTCGGCACTGCAAGGGCCTGCAATTAGAAATGGCTCCTTGGTTGTTTTAGCCCAGGAATTAAAGGGCTCTATGTTAAAGTTCAGTTTCATCTTTTTTAGATTTGAATATTGAGATATAAGTATTGAGTTCTTGTTTTATATTTTTTCAGGCTTGGTGCTTAAACCGTATCATTTTTTACATATTCGCCCAATATGTTAAAATTTTGTGTGTATTTAAGTATCTGGCGGATAGTGTTATCATATTGTTCTTGCCTATCCCATTCTACATCCACGTAAAAATTATATTCGTTACGTTTACCCAATACCGGCATTGATTGTATTTTGCTCATGTTGATGTTTTGCTCAACAAACACATTAAGTACACTGGCCAATGCACCCACCTGGTTGCTTACATGGAAACATAGCGAAGCTTTGTTGGCAGGCAATTTTTTAGCCCGCCTGCTATCGGTAAATATCAGGAACCGCGTATAATTGGTCCGGTTTGATTCGATGCGGCGTTCTAATACATCCAACTCGTAAAGTTTAGCGGCAAGCGTATTAGCTATGGCTACGGTATCGGTCAGCTTTTCATCGCGTACGCGCTTGGCGCATGCCGCGGTGTCTGTTCCTTCAACCAACTGGATATGCGGATAAGCATCAAAAAAATCCAGGCATTGGCGCAAGGCTATCGGGTGCGATATTACTGTTTTTACATCTTCAAATTTCACGCCCGGGTAAGCCAGCAAATGCAGTTGGATGGGCAAATAAACCTCACCCACTACCGGGAAATTATAATTCATGAGGAGCGTATAATTAGGCAATATGCTACCTGCTATACTATTCTCAATAGCCATTATCACATAGTCGGCCTCTTTAGCCTGTAACCTATCAAACGTTTGTTTAAACGAGTTACACTCTATGGTCTCAATGTCCTCACCAAAAAACTTAAAGGCCGCTTCTTCGTGAAACGAGGCCCTGATTCCCTGAATGGCTACTTTTGGTCGTTGCTTTTCCATGTTTGTGTTAAAGCAAAAAGTCCCGGCTGTGAGGCCGGGACTTTTTGCTTTTTGATTATATCATTTTATGACATATTAGTCCCGGCTTGTACTCATAAAGTAAAAGTAATAACCGAACCAGTATGCGTTTGTAAATTTCATTTTTTATTTATGCCGTAAAAATACGTTTTATAATTAACTTGTCAATAGCCAAATGTAATTATTTTTAAAAGCAGCCAGGAGCTATTGCCCTGTAAGGGTTTTTGGTGTTAAAACGCTCACACCTTTGGCCCGGTAAAGCTCCAGTACATCAATTTCCTGATCAGTAATTATGGTGTCAATAGCATTTAACTCGGCAAATTTAAGATACGACTCTTTTCCTATTTTACTCCTATCGCATAAAATATAGGTACTTAAACTTTGCGCGGCAAGAGCCAGCGTTATGCTTGCTTCTTTCTCACTGTTTGCAAATAAGCCATTGGGCGATATACCATCAACCTCTAATGTTTAATAACGATTGATGTTTTTTAACTCATTAGATCATCACTTTACCATAAAATGATTATTCGCTCTATTCAAATCTGGCAGCGCGGCATCCGGGTCGACATCAACGCTGGTAACTTCTTTTGATGAAGGGAAAGTGAACGTCACGGATTTGTTTTGGATCCAAGTTTCTACTGGTAAATGGATACGTTGTTTTGTACCATCTTTATACTTCACTTCAACTGTAAAAGGCATCGCCATTTTTTCTTTGTTCAAAACAGTAATGCTTATACCCTTTTTAGGGTCGCCGTCAACATATTTAGCCTCGGTTATAGCTAGGTCTAGCTTATAGTTGTTGTAATACCACCCTTTCCAAAACCACGAAAGATCCTCCCCTGCCCCATTATCCATAGAACGGAAAAAGTCGTCTGGCGTAGGGTGTTTATAAGCCCAGTTGTTAATGTAATTTTTAAAAGCATAATCAAACCGGTCTGTACCCAATATCTGCTCTCGCAATAATATCAAACCAAATGCCGGTTTAAAATACGTAATTGGGTGGCGGTATTTTTCGGCAATGGCATCTGGGGCCATCATAATGGTTGGCGAATTAGGGTCGGCAATTATTGGGACTATCTCATCCGCGGGATTGCCTTTACCGGGGGCATACTCACCGTCTCGCTTAGGTGCATATTCACCCTTGTTGAACATGTCCGACGCGTACACATCAATAAAAGTATTGAACCCTTCGTCCATCCATGCAAAACGTCGTTCATTACTCCCTACTATCATAGGGAACCAATTATGGCCAATCTCATGGGCAGTCACAAAAAACAGCACGTCGGTTTTATCTGTAATACCATCGAAAACAATGCCTGGATATTCCATTCCCCCTGCTATGCCGGCCTCGTTAACAGCCACAGGGTAGGGATAGGTAAACCATTTTTGGGAGAAATATTCGATGGAACCTTTTAAATATTCGGTTGAACGGCTCCATGCATCGTTACCTACACTTTCCACAGGATAAACCGACATGGCCAAAGATTTTTTTCCTTCCGGAAGATTAACCCTCGCGGCATCCCATATATATGCTTTTGAAGCACCAAATGCCACATCACGGGTATTATACATTTTAAAATGCCAGCTTAGTGTTCCCTTATTTACGGGCCTGGAACTGGCGTCTGCCACTTCGGCGGCCGTTCTTATCATAATGGTTTTATCGCTATTACGGGCTGTTTGTAAACGGGCTATCTGCTTAGCGGTTAGTACCTCCTGCGGGTTAACCAATTCTCCCGACCCTGCAACTATCATATCCCAGGGAACTGTAACCTGGTAATCAATATCGCCATAGTCCAAATAAAATTCGCCGCTACCTAAAAATGGCAATGTATCCCATCCCCGGGTATCATCATATACACACATGCGTGGGAACCATTGCGCAATTTCAAATATTTTTCCATTTTTAGTCTGTGTATAGTCTGTCCGTCCGCCAAATTCTCCCGGAATTGCATAATTGTATTTAATTAAAATATTGATCTTACCGCCATTCCCTGCAATGCTTTTTGGCAGACGGATCTGCATGCGGGTATCGTTAACAATATAATTAGCTTTTATAACCTTGCCATTCTGCAATAATTCTACTGAGGCAAAATGGTAACCCGAAGTATGCTGATCCGTTTTAGGATGGACATCAATATTGTAGTTAGAACGGGCATCGGCACGGTAGGTATTTTGATCCAACTGCAGCCACAAAAACTTAAGCTCATCTGGACTATTATTAGTGTAAGCTATATTTGCACTTGCATTAATTATTTTGCTTACGGTATCCAGTTTCGCCTTAATTTGATAATCAGCTCTGTTTTGCCAGTATTTTGCGCCCGGCGCACCATTAACACTCCGAAATACACCGCCCTTATCTGTATAAAAGGAGGGGGAGAAAAGATCAGATGGTTTATAATTTGATAGTGTATCTATTGTGCTTGCTGTTTTTGTTTGAGCATTGGCGATGCTTCCATACAGTAAACCTGTGATACCAAAAGTGTAAAGAAGACTTAATTTCATATTGCCTGACATAAGTACCCACAATGTACAAAATGCCAGGCAAATTTAAAGTTACTATATCAGTATATTATTAAAAATTACAATAATCCTATTTAGCCAACGGTTTAAGTATAAAACCAAAACTGTATTGATCGGCAAGTAACCTATACTGGTCATGTGCATAAGCCCCCCAACTTGTATCGCCCCCAACACCCATTTGCTGCAGATCAACATGGATCTCTACGATATCCTTCACAGGCACCTCGTTGGTGTGCATGGCTTTTTCAAGGTCATCCTGGGTGTAATTATGTGCCGATACGTTTACCGGGGCCACACCAGTAATCATTAGACCCAAACCGTCCTTATTTTGCCATGACGCCCAACGGACATCTGTTTTATTACCATTCTCTTGCGGTGATATATAAGGTGTGTACTGATCCATAACTTTCCCGCTATAGCGATCAATAAAAGCGGCCGTTTTTCTGTCCCAATATGATTCGAACGGGCCTCGGCCAAACCATGTCATGTTTTGATATTCGCCCGGCATCACCAATTTCATGCCAAAGCGTGGTAACTCTGGTGCTTTAGTATCACCTTTTTTAAATGCCATATTTACCTTTATAGCCCCGTCAGCGGAAACCTTATACGTTATATCCAGATCTGCATCGCCTGATTTTAGTTTTGACCGCATAGTTATCAGTATCGTATCAGTGCTTAATTGCTTTGCTTCAACAGCATTTATGGTACGTATTGATTGTATATCTTTCCACATAGCTAAACGTTTTGGCATTTTATTGCCGTTATCATTACTAGTAGGTACCCGCCAAAAATCCGGGTATAAACCGTCTCTTAATAAATTATGCCCTTGGTACATCATGGTTTGCAACGCCCCTGACTGACGGTTGAAAGTATAAGCGAAACCCCTACCTGTTACTACTTCTTTATCCCATGATTCTGTAAAAGACACGCGTTCGGTTAATGTTTTTGAAACAGTTATTGGTGCAAAAAATGGAAGCTTAAATTGCTCCGCAGCTATTATATGCCCGGCAGGTAAAAGTGGTGCAACATATTTTGTTCTGGCATCAAATTTTAAAAAGTATTCAACGCCGGGTTCTACTTTAATTTGATCAAACGGAAGGTGTATGGTAATGCTATCGCCTGGTTGCAGGCCCTGGGGCAGCATTACTGTTCCCGATTTTACAATTTTACCATTTCCTTTAATATCCCAGTTAACTATAAAATCAGAAAGATTGGTGAAAAAATAGCCGTTCTTAATTTTAATATCCCCTTTGCTAAGGTCAGCAGCTTTAAACTTAATACTTTGATAAACTTTTTTTACCTCGTATAAAGATGGCTTAGGTGTACGATCTGGAAAAACCAATCCTTTGATACAAAAAAGGCCATCGCTGGGCGTACCTGCCGGAGAGAAATCACCGCCGTATCCCCAGAATTTTTTACCGTCTGGAGCTGTTTTAGTTAGCCCCTGGTCTACCCACTCCCAAATATACCCACCTTGTAATTTAGGGTGCGATTCAATTACGTCCCAATAATCTTGTAAATTGCCAACACTATTATTCATGGCGTGGGCATACTCACACATGATGAGGGGACGTTTATCATCTGATTTTGAAAATGAAATCAGATCTGGTAAGGTATGGTACATCGGGGCAACTATATCCGTGTACTGGCCGGTCCATTCCTGCTCATATTGCACCATACGTGTATTGTCATGCTGTTTTATCCATTGGTAGGTTTTATGGAAATTATCCCCAATACCTGCCTCATTACCTAGCGACCAAACGGCAATTGAAGGGTGATTTTTATCTCGTTCTACCATACGGCGGGTACGGTCAAGATGTGCCGGGAACCACGAAGCGGAATCGGCAGTAGGTGTACGCATATTATAACCATAACCCTTCCCTATGTATTTCCCTAAACCATGCGATTCAATATTTGCCTCATCAATTACATACAAACCATATTCATCGCATAGGTCATAAAATTTAGTATCATCAGGATAATGGCTGGTTCTTACTGCATTAATATTGAACTGCTTCATCACACGTATATCGTTGATCATACTTTCAACCGATACTACATGCCCCGTTTCTGGGTCGTGCTCATGCCGGGTTACTCCTTTTAGATATATCCGCTTTCCATTTACCAACAGGTTACTCTCTTTGATCTCTACGCTCCTAAAACCAACTCTTTGCGGAACGATTTGATATATTACGCCTTTATTATCTTCCAGTTGTATCAATAAATCGTAAAGGTTTGGCTTTTCCGCGCTCCATAATAAAGGTGTGTTAATGCTGGATGAAAAATTCAAATCAATAGTACCAGCCTTATCAGCACTCCAATCTTTAGTTTCCGAATATTTAATTGATCGGTCTTTTCGGTTTATCAATTCTATTTTAACTTTTCCTTTTTCAGCAATAGTGTTAAAATTTCGCAAAGTAAGGCTTAAGTCCAGGTTGCCGTTTTTATAATTATCGGTTAGGTTGGCAACTACTTTATAATCCCATACGGTAGTTTGGGGTAAGGTATATAGATATACGTCACGCTCTATCCCGCTTAAACGCCACATATCCTGATCTTCGAGATAGCTGCCTGCGTTCCAGCGATAAACTTCAACGGCGAGATCATTTTCACCAGCTTTTACTACTGATGTAACGTCAAATTCGGCTGGGGCTTTGCTGTTTTGATTATATCCTACTTTTTTGCCATTAACCCAAACATAAAATGCTGAATTAACACCATTAAAGTGAAGCATAATGTGTTTCCCTTTCCAGGATGGATTTACGACAAATTTGCGCTTATATGAACCTACAGGATTAAAACTTTCTGGCGGGTCAGGAAACTTAGCCCAAAATGGGAACGATATATTAGTGTAGTACGCCTCATCATATCCCTGCATCTGCCAATCGGCCGGAACAAGTATTTTTTTCCATTTACTGATGTTATAACTTTCGCTATAAAAATCGACGGGGCGTTCCATAGGGTTTCGGCTCCAGTAAAAGCTCCATTGCCCGTTAAGCAATGTATAATCATCCTTAGGAAAATTCTTATAATTTAAAGCATCCTCTCTATTTTTATATGTTAAAAATGATGAACGGGGTGCCTCGGCACCTACCTGAAATATGGTATAATCCTGCCACTCAGCCTTAGTTGGATTCTGCGAATAAACGTTAGTAAACGCACACGCCACTATTATTAAAAAATTAAAAAAAAATCTATAGCTCATTGTTGTTATTAATTATTTCTCGGTTTTGTTAAATATTTATTGATCACCAAGTTACCAACTTTGGTGCCTTGTATCAATCCGTTATCAATAGCATCTTTAAAATGGATACCGCCCCAAAATCTGGATATCCCAGCTTCGCTTGCTGCCTGGTTAAAAGAGGTAAAGCTGCGTGGAGTTAATCCGTACCTGGCCTCTACATTATCGGTAAAATGGTAACTATCTCCAAAATAATGGGTCAAGATAATGGCTGATGTTGCTGATATGCAGGAATGTCCGCTCAGGTATTCAGGGAATGGCGGTGTTTGCAGTAAAGGTTTCCAGTTGGGGTCGAGATATTGACGGATAGCGGTTTCCGGCCGGATCCGGTTACTACGGAATTTCTCGTCCCAGCAACACATAAAGCTATCCATCAAACCCAAAGCTACCAGTGTATGTATCTCCATCGCTTTGGAGAAAGGTATTTTGGCCTGCTTACATGCGATACCTGTTATGCCCAGCCAATGCGCGCCCGGTGATATCTTTTTCAGGCCAATGAGCATATGCCCATCGTTTTCCACTGCAAAAGGATTACAATCCCAAAAACCTGCTATGGTACGCTGTTCTTCTGTTAATGTTGCCCCGCTGTGTTTAAGATTCATCAGCATAAACTTATAAAACCGGGAGTTTTTATCTATGGAGAAAGCAATTGGTGGTACTGGCTTAAATTGCGAACAGGAATCAAGCATAAAAGGCCGTACGGTATTAAAATAAGGCTCAACCGGCGCCATGTAACTTGGCGGGGTTGGATACCAGCTACCAGGTGTCCCTAATGGCGTGTACCGGGCATAATTGCTTATGCGGTTATATTTATCTGCCTTAGCATACGCCAGTATTTTTTTACTAATGGCAGAAGCATAATGTCTGGAACTATCTATTACTTCGTCAGCAAAGCCGATCTTTTTGCAAGAGTCGAGAAAATTTTGTTCGTATTTAATTAATAGAGTACCTGAGGGCTGTATTTTCTTCGCAGTTTCGAGCATGGCGATCACCGCGGTTAACTGATAGGAATATCCACCGGCAAAATTTGGTTTTTTTATAGCGGGGTAACCGTTTAGTATCCCGTGCATATTTTTGATGCTTTTATCATTCTCGGCTACCACTTCGTATCCGGCTAAACAGGTATATGAAAAAAATCGTGCTGCCAATGGTGGATTGGTCACATCATGTATCATGATGTCCATCATTTGGTCTATCACTTTTGTAATATCATTACTGTTTAGCTTGGGTTGTTCAGTTACCGGCTGTTTACAACTACTACATACTAAAATGCCTATAATAGTCAATGATAAAAACCTCTTCATGATAATTGAGGTGGGGTCTGGTCAGGGTGTATCATGTTCGTACTGGTCATTTATTTAACTGTTGTTTGTAATTGATAAGCTTTTATCTCGCTTTGGTTGATACCAAACAGCAGGGTTTGGTTAATTGGCAAAACGCTCCTTACATCTCCCCATAAATGGAAGCCCGAGTTAAGTTGCGGCACATAACTATAATGCCCTTTACCATCCCC
>JANXTT010000087.1 GCA_025352225.1 Mucilaginibacter sp.
GCACCCATATTGGCTTCAATGGATTTGGTTTTGCCCGGTAAAGGCCTTGAGCAGCATCCATTTTTATATTGCGGCGAGTACGATACCCGCAAAGCCATGCAAACCATTTTTATGATTAAGGCTGGTAAAGTAGTTTGGACATACGAGATCCCGATTAACGACCATAACAATGTTTTGAGCGAGTTTGATGATATTCACTTATTATCAAATGGTAATGTGCTGTTCTCCACCAAAACAGGTTGGGGTGAGGTTACTCCAGATAAAAAAATTGTTTATAACTATGAATGCCCAATGGGTACCGAGTGCCATTCGGCACAGCCAATTGGCTTAAATAAGGTGTTGTTTATGCAAAATGGAACCCCTGCCAGGTTAATGTTGATGAACATCAAAACCGGAAAAATAGAGATGCAGCATGAAATGAACTCTAAAAACCCAACCGACTCGAAATCTGTACATGGGCAGTTCAGACATGTACGCATGACCAATGCCGGAACTTTCCTTATTGCTCATATGGACCTGAACAAGGTAATTGAATATGATCAGAACTGGAAAGAAATATGGCAATGTGATGCTCCATCTGTATGGGCAGCTGTTCGTTTAAAAAATGGCAATACGCTTATCAGTGGCAACCAAAACGGCTTTGTTAGGGAAATAAATACGAAAGGCGAAATTGTATGGGAAATAAAAAAAAATGACCTGCCGGGCATACCATTGCATAGTGTACAGGAAGTTAATCGTTTGGCTAATGGCAATACCGTAATTTGCAACTGGACTGGTAACTTGAAAAAAACCGATTGGCCATCTATTGTACAAATTATTGAGGTTACTCCTGATAAAAAAGTGGTATGGGCTTTACGCGAATGGACAAACCCCGATTTGGGAACAGCATCGTGCATTCAATTGCTTGATCAGAAAGGTAAAGAAGAGCATGGCGACTTTATGCGGTAATGATTAAACTAACCAATATGAAAAAACCTTTTTTATATGTACTTGCCATTTGCTATAGTACCATAACTTTTGGACAAGGGATTAATAGCGAGGAGTTAGTTAGGCGTGTGGCCGATAATGTGATACAACACACCACCTTTGATTTTGTAAATCAAAAAACAGGCGACAAGTTTCAATCAACAACCAGCATTCCGGCTGGTACTCTTGCCCGTGCTTCAAGTAGTTATAACCGTTGGGAATATGTTAACGGCGTTTTAACTATAGGGATGATGGAAACCGCCCTGGTGCTAAATGATAAAAAATATTCAGATTATTCGCTACATAACTTTGATTTTATTTTTAGCAATCTGGCCTACTTCGAAAATTTGAATAAAACGCTTACTACACGGGTAGAGTATGCTCCCGTATTTAATATTGCCAGTCTGGATGATTGCGGTGCCATGTCGGCCGGGTTAATGGATGTTAACGCTCTAGTATATAAAAAGGAATATCGCGCTTATTTAGACAGGGCCGCCAATTATATCAGCCACAAACAATTACGTTTTGCGGATGGTACCTTATCGCGCCCACAGCCACGTAATATGACAATTTGGGCAGATGACTTATTTATGAGCGTGCCGTTTTTAGCGCGTATGGGTAAGTTAACCGGCGATAGAAGATATTTTGACGATGCTATTAAACAGGTTGAAAATTTCAACAAATACTTGTACGACCCGGCTTCGGGTTTGTTTTTTCACAACTATTATTCGGAGGTTGGTATGAACGGTGTAGCACATTGGGGCCGCTGCAATGGCTGGCTTGCAATGGCACAGGTTGAGTTATTAAAAAACCTGCCTGCCAACCATCCTAAACGTGCCCAACTTATTAAGTTGTTACTTAGGCAGATGGTAGGTTTTTCTCGCTATCAGGATCAGACAGGCTTATGGCACCAGGTGCTTGACAAGCCCGACTCCTATCTGGAAACATCGGTTACTGCCATGTTTGTTTATGCTATTGCCCATAGTGTTAACGAGGGTTGGATTGACCCAACTTACATGACCATTGCCCGCGAAGGCTGGAAAGGGCTCGCCAGTAAAGTAACCGACGACGGCCAATTGCAGGACGTTTGCGTTGGAACCGGGATAGAAGACAATATTGAATTTTATTATACCCGCCCTACCAAACTAAATGACACCCATGGCCTGGGCGCGTTTTTATTAGCCGGAGATGAGATGATTAAAGCAGGGAGGAAAAAGTAAAATATTAAAATTCTTTTTTTGATATAGTTTCCACAATTTTAGTATCAGTTAGGCCAGGGCTTTCGGTTAAGCTAAAATTCTTCACATTTATTAAAGTGAAAGTGGGTACGTTAATTGCATGTGCTGTATTAATATTTCTCAGATCTATACCTGCAACATTATCTATAACAAATGCTGGGCGCAGGTCTTCTGTTATCGGTATAACCTTGATATTCTGCATATCAATATTACTTGCATGCCTGATATAAAAACCATATGCAGACGTGATGCCGTGACGCTCAGGTTCAGGATAAGTTTTCTCCACTTCGGGCATTTCGCGGGCTGCCTGATCTTTGGTGCCGCCACCTTTGGTATATATGCGGATATCGTGTAAGCTAATATCGTTAATGTCACCTCCCGGCACACCGCTGAGGATGGAAGCCTGGCGCGCGTCGGCATTATAAACTACTACATTGCTAATTATTAACCGGTGCATTTGGCCAATTGGGGTTCCTACAGGTGCGCGCATGCGCGATGCAATACGCAGGTATATTGGCGAGTTAACAATATCGCGCATGGTAATATTATTAATGGTAACATCTTCAATAGATGCACCATCTGTAGTTTCGAGTGCTAGCCCACGGCAGTAATCAAACACGCAGTTAGATATGGTAATATTTTTAAAACCACCATTGGATTCTGTACCAAACTTGATCCTACCAAATGGGCCCTTATCAAAGCTGTTTGAGGGCGGTGTACGCCTATAAGAGCCATCTAGAAACGAGCCTTCGTCGTACCCGCTTACAATACAGTTAGTAATGGTCACATTTTGAGTAGCACGAAAAATATTTAAAGCGAAGCTACTTTTAAGGCAAATACCATCATCTAATGGGGTGTTAACTTTGCAATTTGATATGTTTACATACTGGCAGCAATCAATATCCATACCATCACGGTTGGTATCTTCTTTTACATTATCAATGGTGAGGTTATCAACACCGGTTGCCAATATCCCAAACCATCCACCATGCGCAATGGTAATATCGCGTATCAATACATTTTTACAAAGTTTCAAACTAATTGATTTATTGGGTTGGACATCGCCTTTGCGTCCATTATGGGCAAGGCCTTTGCCAAAAATTGTACCTGTACCAATGATGGATATATTTTCGAGTTTTTCGCCCCATATTAAACTATTATGCCAGTGGCTATGACCAAAATCCTGATAAATGTCATTTTCTGTTATTTCCGGGTAATCGTAAGGTACGCCAGCGCCGGGTTCTGCGGCTATAATTGTTGCTCCCTGATCTATCAGAAGAGCAATGTTGCTTTTAAGATGTATGGAGCCTGATAGATAATTACCGGCCGGCAGGTATACAGTGCCACCACCTGCGATAGCGGCGGCATCTATAGCTTTATTAATCCCTGGCGAATCCATGTTTTTTCCATCGCCTTTTGCACCATAGTTTTTTACATTAAAAAATGTTTCTCCGGGTGGCTTCACCGTAAAGGAAAATAATATTAACACTAAAGGTAAAGCAAATAATAAAGCTTTAGGCGATTGGAACATTTGGTGGTTCATGGATTGGTGTTACGTGGTTAATTGTAGATAGTTATATGCAAGGACAAAATTATTATCAGTAAATACATGAATAGATATTAGTTATATCAGATAGTTATATAAACTTATAATAAACAGCTATTAAACTATCGGTACCTACATAATCTATTTATCTAATCAAATACTACTGTTTTGTTTTGATAAACTAAAACCCGGTCTTCAATAACCAGTCGCAGGGCTTTGGCCAGTACTGATGTTTCTATTTCTTTGCCAGCTCTCATCATATCAAGTGCTGTTAAAGAATGGTTAACAGGGATAATCTGCTGGGCAATTATTGGGCCTTCGTCAAGATCGTTATTAACAAAATGCGCAGTAGCTCCAATCAATTTTACACCACGTTCAAATGCCTGCCGGTAAGGGTTGGCGCCAATAAAAGCAGGTAAAAAGGAGTGATGTATATTTATAATTTTGGTTGCAAATTGCTCCACGAAAGTTGGTGATAATATGCGCATAAACTTTGCCAATACGATATAATCCGGATTAAATTTATTGATAATTTCTGCTGTTTCCCGCTCAAACTCCTCTTTGCCGGTTTTGTGATACAGGATTGGAAAAAAAGGAATATCAAAACGCTCGCAAATATCCTTAAGTGTTGAGTGATTGCCAATTACGCACTGCACAGTTGCACCTAAGGTTCCAAAATAGTTACGGATAAGTATATCGGCCAGGCAATGGTATTCTTTAGTAACCAGCACTATAATTTTCTTATTAGCTTTGGGATTAATCGTAATAATGGCTTCAGCAGGTAATATTGCTTTCAGCATTTGATGCAGGGTGCCGTCCGTTTGTTGCTCTATATTCAAACGCATAAAAAAGCGATTCTGGTCTTTATCTACATGCTCGCGCATTGAAATAATATTGAGCCGCTCTTTTGCCAGCAACCCCGATATGGCGGCTACCAGCCCCACTTGGTCTTGGCATTGAATAACTATGATCATAAAAGTTAATAGGTTTAACCAATGTCAAAGTTAAAAAAGTATTTGGCTGAGCTCAGCAATTAATTCCAAAACTTACATTGGGGATACTGCCTTTAAAAAGCCGTGGTTTATTTAATTAGGCCCTTTCATATTTCACATCTCCGGGTCGTCATATTTTTTGATTACAGCACTGTTTTCTAATTAAAAAATCGGACACATGTATCTAAACAAATCCCTATAAATAGTTTCTATGATACACCCTATTTATACAAAAAAAATTTTATGTTTCTTTGCTTTTTATCTATATTAGATAAATAAATAGCTGTTAAATAGTTTTAATTAAACATTATTCCTTATAAACTGTATTTATTTTATCAGCGTAATAATCTAGCTTAATATGTACAGTAAAATAAAAATATTTGGTCACCCAATACATCCAATGCTTGTGGGTTTTCCAATAGCATTTTATACGGCCTGCACAATTGCCTACATTGTGTATAATGGTAATGGAGATGTTTTTTGGTTTAAATTTGCTTTTGTTACCAATTATGCTGGGGTGGTAATGGCATTTTTAACAGCTTTGCCCGGGTTTATGGATTGGTTTAACATACCTAAAAATAAAAAAGCCAAAACTGTTGGTTTAAACCATTTAATTGCCAATATGGCTGCACTGAGTTTATTCCTTATTACTTTTTTTCTTGAACGAGGCAAATGGCTGGAAACCAAACCAGATATAGGGCCCGCAATAATATTAACCCTTACTGGTATTGTATGTACCATTTTTGCTGGTTTTATGGGTTGGGCCATGGTACAGAAACACCATATAGGTATTGACACTTTAGAACCTGAGCAAAAAAAAATACGCCTGGTTAAATAATTACAGCATGTAGGCAATGCTATTTAAAAGTGTTATAATTTTAGTTTTTTTCGGTTCTAAGCGTTTGCCTAATGTGGGCCACTGGGAATTAAAAACAAATTGCGATGACGTATTTAGCTTAAGTAGGTTATAAATATTGAGTTTAAATTTTTAATGTTATTTTTGATAACATTAAACCCAACACCAATGAATCACGAATTTGTTGTATCTCAATCTGTAATGATCAATGCTACTGCTGAAAAGGTTTGGGATGCGTTAATCAATCCCGAAATTATTAAAGAATACCTTTACGGGACAGAAACAATAACAGATTGGAACGTAGGCAGCGAAATTATTTTCCAAGGCGAATATGAGGGGCATAAATATCGTGATAAAGGCCAAATACTCCGTTTTGCACCATATCAACTTATCACTTACACCTACTGGTCAGCCTTTTCTGGTTTAGAAGACAAATCCGAAAATTATTCAACGGTAACGTATACGTTAATTGAGCAGGATGGACAAATTAAATTTACCTGGACAACTGGAGGCTTTGCCGATGAAGAAAAGTACAACGAAGCCGAAATCGGTATGAAAGCTTTTTTAGAACAAATAAAAGCAATTATAGAGCGATAAAACATTATAAATGATGAGTAAACAACCACTATTTTTATTTTAATCCCAATACGTGCAAGATTATTTATTATTTATAGATACCGAAACTTCGGGTCTGCCTAAAAACTGGAATTTGCCTTATTCTGATAATAATAACTGGCCCTATGCAGTGCAGGTAGCATGGATTATTTATACAAAGGATAAAGTAGAAATAAAGCGGGAAGATCACTATATTAAAGATAACGATTTTGATATCAGTGCTTCAGCTTTTAAAATACATGGTATAACCCGGGAATTTCTTGATCAGCAAGGCGAATATCGTCAAGATATTATGGAATTATTGTATCAGGATTTAAACGAATACCAACCATTGGTTGTTGGCCATTTTATTGAACTTGATTACCATATTACCGGGGTAGATTTTTATAGGGTAGGAATGGAGAATCCCATGAATAATTTACCCATGTTTTGTACCATGCTGGGCACTAAACAATTTATCCGCAATCCACAGGTTGAACACTTGAGGTTAAGCCAGTTATATAGTTTGCTTTTTGAAAAAGTTTTACATTATCAGCATAATGCGATGGTTGATGCGCTTGCAACAGCCGATTGCTTTTTTAAATTAGTACAAATGGGCTCTGTTGATGATAACAAAATTGCAAAACAACATGCCGAAAGAGAGAAAAGAAAGCAATCCGTTTTAAAAGGAGGTTGCGGCGCATCCGTAGTGATTATTTTAATATTAACGCTTTTAATTACCCATTGGCTATGAATAACCGAATAGAGTTTTTAAAAGCTGTTGCTCCATTTAATATGCTTCCAACTCATATTATAGCCGAAGTTGCAGAGCACTTGCAGGAAATTAAATATAGCAAGGATACGGTTATTTACCAGCAGGAGGTAACTAAGATGCGAGGCATAGACATTATTGCAGAAGGCGAATACGAATCTTTTTTTTATGATGGTGCTCAAAATAAGCGCTTGCTTGAAATCCATGAAAAAGGGTATTGTTATGGAGGCATATCAGTATTGCTCAACCGCAAACAATCTATCCGAACTGTAATTGCTAAAAAAGGAACATTAGTTTATTTTTTACACAGGAAAGAGTTTAGGGTATTGTGTAAAACTTATGATGATTTTCTCCAATATTTCACATCCGAATTTGGTAGAAGAATGCTCAATGATGAATTTGCGCATTTTTTTAAACGGCCAACTACTTTCGAAGAAAACTATGTAGCTGCGGAGCAATTATACTCCCGTAAAATGGAGAGTGTAGAATATAGAGATATTGTGGCATGCCTGGACGAAACGCCAATTTATGAAGCTGCCCGCACTATGGCTATACATAAAATAAGTTGTTTGTTTGTGAAGGACGTATCTGGTAATATAATAGGATATATTACTGATATAACCTTACGGGATAACGTGGTGGCGAAATTATTGGATGCACACACACCGGTTCGGAATGTAATGGACAATCCGATTGTATTTATTAGTACTGAAGCATATGTTTATGAAGCTGTATTAATGATGTTCCGTACTAAAACCCGTTACTTACTAATTAAGAAAAACAATGAATTTATAGGTTTTATAAGCCGTACCAAGTTATTGAGTGAACAAGCACAATCGCCACTGGTGTTTATCCAATCAGTTAAACTGGCGCTCTCTGTTGATGAGTTAAAACGAAAATGGGAAGCTGTGCCACAAATAGCTACCAAACTTTTGGGACGGGGGGTGCATGCCGAAATTGTAAATCAGGTGATTACAACCGTAGCCGATACTATTGCCACCAAGGTGATTGAAGGTGTAATTACGGAGATGGGGCCTCCGCCTGCTAAATTTGTTTTTATGGTGTTAGGCAGTGAAGGGCGTAAAGAACAAACCTTTAAAACCGATCAGGATAATGCCATTATCTACGAAGATAAAGCCAATGAGCAACGCGAATTAGTGAGAGAATATTTTCTGGAGTTTGCTAAGCGTGTATCAGATAAGCTGAACTTTATAGGGTTTGTGTATTGCACAGGAGGTTTTATGGCTCAAAACCCAGAATGGACGCATTCTTTGTCCTACTGGAAACGCAACTATACTAGTTGGATGGCCGAATCTGTTCCCGAAAGTGTGATTAAATTCTCTACCTTTTTTGATTGTAGGCATATTTACGGTGAAGGGGCTATTATGGATGAGTTAAAAGACTTTTTAAACGAGGAATTGCAGAAACCAATGGAAAAATTGTTTTTCCATATGGCAAAAAATGCGCTGCAATATGAACCACCTCTAACATTTTTTAAAAAGATACGCACGTTTACAAAAGGGTCACAAGAGGTTTTTGACATAAAAAAGGCAATGACGCCCATTGTTGACCTTGCCCGGGTTTATGCCTTAAAGAATCGCATTTTTGATGTAAACACCGGCGAAAGATTAAAAGCATTAAAAGAAAAAGGAGTTTTCACAGAGGCAGCCTATGTTGAACTTATTCAGTCGTACTATTTTTTAATGAGCATGCGTTTGCGTAAACAAGCCTCACAGATCATCCACGATAAAATGGAACCGGATAATTACATTGATCCGGAAACGCTTACCAAAATAGAACGCGTTACGTTGAAGGAAATATTTAAAACGATAAATGATTTTCAAACCAAAATCAGGCTTGAATTTACCGGCAATATTTTAGGGTAAATAGCAAAAAGAGATTAAGCTGTAGCCACTAACCTGCTAGTACTTCGGTATACAAACTCATTGTAGATATGCCTCCGTGCAAACCTGCCTGGCGAATCAGCGTTAACTAATTTTACATATACTGATTTTGGAACATCAAAATACTCATAAATATTACCGTCCAAAAAGGTTATCTGTAAAACTTGTGATTTATATTCAAAATCAGCAATTGCCGAAGCTGTAGTTGTCTCCACATATTCGTTAATTGATTGTGCCCTTGTTTCTGGCGCTATGCTTACCAAAAAATGATAGGCTTCAATTATATATTTGCTTTTTTCTTCAGCTTCCAGTTTAAGATCGTGGTTA
The DNA here is from genome assembly GCA_025352225.1 of Mucilaginibacter sp. Taxonomy (GTDB): domain Bacteria; phylum Bacteroidota; class Bacteroidia; order Sphingobacteriales; family Sphingobacteriaceae; genus Mucilaginibacter. Next base: position 9,196 of record JANXTT010000087.1, read on the forward strand.
TCATTAAATTTATCCGGATGCCAATTTTTCATTAACGTGCGGTAAACAGACTTTAATTCACTTAGTTCAGCAGCTTCGTTTACGCCAAGAAACTTTCTATAATCGACAATTTTTTTCATGTGTTTTTATTGTAACTTTTTATTGTCGTTGAAGTAAAGGGCAATTTTGCATTATATTGTTCAATGAGCAATTTTTTGCAAAGTTATAAATTTTAACAATACATTGTTATTCAAGTTAGTAAATAATTATATAAATAATCTACGTCTTGGCATATGTAGTATTATAATTAAGTTAACTTTAACGCCAGTGTGTTGAAATAACCGAACTTATTTGGGTATTTGTTTTTCATTTTGATAATTAACCATACCATTTTGACATGGTTTATAGGTATTGTAAATATATAAAACTTCAATTTAAGCTATTTAAAGCCCAATAAACACTATTGGCATGAGACTTGTAAATCACCATAAACTTCATTATTAAAGATGACATCAGATCATTCATACGTACATCATTCAATTTCTACTCCCCTAATCATTTTTATTGTTAACTATTATTTATGAACACACATCTAAAAAAACTCTCCCTCGGCGGGATGTTGGTTACACTCGGAATTATTTTTGGTGATATCGGGACATCTCCGTTGTATGTTTTTCAAACGTTATTGGTAGAAGGAGGGAAGGTTAATGCAGCCCTTGTATTGGGTTCAATTTCATGTATCTTTTGGACACTTACCCTGCAAACAACTTTTAAGTATATTGTAATAACACTGCAGGCCGATAACAATGGTGAGGGAGGGATATTTTCGTTATACGCTTTAGTTAGGCGTTACGGAAAATGGCTTGCAATACCTGCTATAATTGGCGCGGGGACATTGTTGGCTGATGGTATAATTACCCCGCCAATATCTGTCACGTCGGCAATTGAGGGGCTAAATTTGGTACCTGCTTTTACCTCTTCAATTGTACCAGGTAATAATTTGATATTAATTATAGTTGCCAGTATAATTCTCGGATTGTTTTTTATTCAACAATTTGGTACAAAGGTAGTTGGTTCGGCATTTGGGCCAATTATGTTGATGTGGTTTCTTATGCTGGGCTTTGTTGGTTCGGCACAATTAATAAACTATCCCGAAATTTTTAAGGCATTAAACCCATATTACGGTATGCGGTTATTGATAGATCATCCTCGTGGCTTTTGGTTATTAGGTGCTGTATTTTTGTGTACTACAGGTGCCGAAGCCTTATATTCTGATTTGGGGCATTGCGGTCGTAAAAACATTCAGGCGAGTTGGGTTTTTGTTAAAACAACCTTGATGCTAAATTATCTAGGTCAGGCTGCTTGGGTATTAACCCGTCCTGCCGGGTTTAATTTTACTGGAGTTAATCCATTTTTTGAAATAGTACCACATACGTATTTACTACCTGCAGTTGCTTTGGCAACTTTGGCAACTATAATTGCAAGTCAGGCTTTAATAAGTGGTTCATTTACGCTTATTAGTGAAGCCGTAAGTATGAATTTTTGGCCGCGTATTACCATAAAATACCCATCAAATATCCGTGGTCAGATTTATATACCAAGTATTAACTGGATATTATGTTTTGGATGTATCGCCGTTTCATTATACTTCCGCACATCAGAAGCAATGACCGCCGCATACGGTTTCTCGATAACTATAGCCATGTTAATGACAACCGTTTTAATGTATTATTTTATGAGATATGTTAAACATTGGCCGGTTTGGTTGGTAACTATTATAGTGTGCGTGTTCTTAACGGTTGAGTTTTCTTTCTTTATAACTAATGCGGCAAAACTTTTGAAAAGAATCTTCTTTGTTTTCTTCGAAGTAGGGTTGATATTTACAATGTATATATGGTTTAAAGCACGGAAAATTAACAATCGATTCTTGAACTTTATTGATCTAAAAGACCAAATGCCAATGCTAAAGGCTTTAAGTGCCGATCAAACCATACCAAAATACTCAACTCACCTGATATACCTAACAAAAGCTAATAACAGTAAGCAAATAGAACAAAAGATCATCTACTCTATTATAAGCCGAATCCCTAAACGGGCGGATGTATATTGGTTTATACATATTGACAGAACGGATGAGCCGTATACCATGGAATACAGTATTGAAGAGATCGAAAATGATAAGGTGATCCGTATTGACTTTCGTTTAGGTTTTAGAATACAACCCCGCGTAAATGTATTATTCAGAAAAGTAATTGAAGACATGGTAAAACGGAACGAATTAGACGTTACCAGTCGGTATCCATCATTGCAGAGTTATAATGTAGCCGCAGATTTCAGATTTGTTATTATGGAGAAATTCTTATCTTACAATAACTTATTTAGTGCTTCAGAAGGGTTTATATTAAGAAGTTATTTTGCAATAAAGAAACTGGCACAAACCGAAGCCAAGGCTTTTGGCTTGGACACCAGTGAAACTAAAGTAGAAAAAATACCGATGATAGTTAAACCTGTTGGTAACATTATTTTAAAACGTGTAGACCCTCATTCAGCTTTCCATCGGGTTGATCATTAGTACAACACATATTTTGTAAAATACAAAAAAATGACTATAAAAAATAAACTCCGCGCTGGCTTTGGCTTTCTGTTTTTAATAGCTTTTTTGTGCTGTAGTTTATCGATATTTTTTTTAAATAATCTATCATCAGATGCTAGTGAAATACTTAAAGATAATTATGAATCGCTAAAGTATGCAAAAAACATCACATCGGCTTTAGATGAAAGCCAAGCCGGATTAAGTCAATACCAAATTAGTACTATTGAAAATAATCTGCGCAAGCAGGAAAAAAATGTGACAGAACCGGGCGAACAACAATTAACCAATAAATTAAGGTTAGAGTTTGAGCACCTCAAAGTACTTAAAACAATACAAATTGACGCCGAGCTGGAGTTACGTTCACAAATTAGAAATGTACTCTACAATATTATGCAGCTCAATATGAATAGTATTGAAAAGCGGAACAACAACGCGCAAAATACAGCACACAGGGCAACAATTATTGTTGCCCTGATTGGTTCATTTTGTTTTTTGGTAGCTTTTACATTTGTAATAAACTTCCCAGGATACATTGCAAACCCAATAAAGGAACTCACCGGGCGCATTAAAGAGATCAGTAATCGAAACTATCATCAGCATTTAAATTTTAAAACAAATGATGAATTTGGTGAACTGGCAATAGCATTTAATCTAATGACTGGGAAGCTTAATGAATTTGAGCACGGTAATTTGGCAAATATACTATTCGAAAAAAAGCGGATAGAAACCATTATCAATTCTATGCATGATGCCATAATTGGTTTCGATGAGAAATACACCATCATTTTTGCAAATGACGTAGCATGTAGGTTATTAAGTACTAATGAAGAAAGATTAACTGGCAAGCACGCGCATGATGTAGCGATGGAAAACGATTTGTTACGTAACTTATTGATAAACGATCATCTAAAAATGAAAATAAATACGGATAACCGGGAGGATTATTACTCTAAAGAAATAGTTCCAGTTATCAGTAATGATAAAGTTATTGGCAAAGTAATTATTCTAAAAAACATTACAGAATACCAGCAATTAGATGAGGCTAAAACGAATTTTATTGCAACCATATCTCACGAATTAAAAACACCAATATCATCTATAAAAATGAGTTTAAAATTACTCCAGGATGCACGTGTTGGAGCGGTAAATAGTGAACAAAAACAATTGATTGATAATATTGATGAAGATGCACGGCGGCTTTTACATATAACGGCTGAATTGCTTGATATGGCCCAGGCAGAAACAGGAAAAATACGCCTTAACTTTGGTAGTACGCACCCTAAAAACATCGTGGATTATGCGGTTAAGGCATTAAAATTTATTGCCGATCAACAAGAAATCACCTTAAATATAAAATGTGATAATAATCTTCCATATGTGCGGGCTGATCTTGATAAAACAACTTGGGTATTGATAAATTTGCTATCAAATGCGATAAAATACAGCAGGCCTAACACAACTGTTGATTTGTTTGTTAAACAAAATAAATTGGATGGAATAGAATTTATAGTTCAAGACCATGGGCAAGGAATAGAAGATAAATATTTATCCCGAATATTTGAACGGTATTTTAAAGTACCGGGTGCTTCAGTAGAACAAACAGGTACTGGTTTGGGGCTTGCCATTGCTAAAGATTTTATCGAAGCCCAGTCGGGCAAAATCGGTGTTAGTAGCGAAATAGGAGTGGGGAGTAGATTTTATTTTATTTTGCCAGTTAGTTAACTACCTCATAATCATATTTTCAGGTTGGATATATGAGTCTATAAAGGTTTCTGTAGGCATTACTAAGAGTTTGATCGCAATCGGATGTGAAGCACATTTATAACTTATGCCGGTACAACGTAAACACAGGCGTAATTAAAGATATTGTTATTCGGAAGATAAGATTGAATTAGTATTTATAGCTGTTTGAGTTGTAACTGGATCAACCTTTTGGTAATAGTTGGTAGTTAGTATAAACATTGCAACATCAGCTATACTCTTAAACACTAAAAAAACCGATAAATCGCTGAAATTAAAAAAAGCCGGAATAAGAATACATAAATGCATGGGTATTATTCTGAGATAAGGCATGTAAAACATTTTGCCAATATTAACCGCCCTGTCCTTGTTGTGTATTTTACGCTGTACAAAGTTTACAACTTGTAGTATTAAAAACACCAACAGATACTGCTTGTAAAAAATCCAGTCAAAAAAGCCCGATGTTGCCTTGATGCCTAAAAATACAAAATAGCAAAAATGAAAACCTCCAAAGTGCAATAAAAAAAACCAGGCTAAAGAATTAGCTACCTTCTTATCACTTTTGCCGCCATTCTCAGTAGGTTTAAATATAGATACGTCCACCTTTGGGGATGTACGCATATCTAAAAAGTTAAAAAATCCCAAAAAAACGCTTTGCGACCAGTATAACCAAAGTAGTGTATTAAATACTTTTGGATTTTGTTCGTATTTATATACCATATAAACATTCACCACCAATAGCATCCAAAAAGAAGGGTCAAGTAAGATTTTTTTCCAATTCATAAAAATATTTATTTTCCACTTTGATTTGACTCGTATTTAAAAACCTTACATTCTTTCAAATAAAAGAGTTCTTTATTTATATTTAGTATAACTTATGTATGTTTGGTAAACAAATTACACTATAATTAAACAAAATTAGCAGTAGGTTTAATTATAAAAATACCAGATATGCGTTATCTAAAACTATAAAAATAATGATAGTTTTACATTTAAAAAGAAACATATAACCCATGAAAAGATATTTACTTGTTATGTTTTTATTGATTTTCATAGGGCAGCAATTATTGGCACAAACGTATAATGAATATAGCAAAAAAGGACTCGATGCTTACGATCAAAAAAAATACACGGAAGCAATTGACTGGTTCACAAAAAGCATTGAAGTAGATAAAATGAATTTTGAGGGTTATTCCAACCGTGGCTATACCTATATGTTATTAAAGGAATTTGATAAGGCTGAATCTGATTTAAATGCAGCAGTAAGGTTGGCACCTGATACTGCCTATAATTATAAAAATCGCTCAACATTATATGATAACAAAGGAAATACGGAATTAGCGATTGCCGATATAACCAAATATATATCCTTAAAACCGAAGGATTACGCGGCATATGATACTCGCGGCAATTTATATAAATACCTTAACAAAGATGACCTGGCAATAGCTGACTTTGATAAGAGCATTTCACTACGCCCTGATTATCTGAATCCGTACATCAGAAAAGCGTTTACCCTAAGTCGCCAAAATCGAACAGACGAAGGTATTAAAGTGCTTACCAATGTGGAAAATGATACCCGTTTATATGCTGGTGGTGTGTTTTTTGGAGCCCGTGCCAATCTTTATATCAAAGTACGCAGATATGAACAAGCATTGGAAGACGAAAAAAAAGCCGATCAATACGGCTGCACCGATTGGAAAAGTTATGCTGACAGAGCTATTATAGAATCGTACCTAAAAATGGATGATGAGGCAAGTGCCTCGCTTAAAAAAGCTGTTGTATACAATAAAAACATGAAAGAGATTTATAATTATATAAAAACTAATCGCATCAAACCGTCAACAGGGTGCATTGATGGTGAGTGCGAAACTGGAGTTGGTACATATTTATTCCCTAGCGGTAATAAGTATATTGGTGGCTTTAATCATTATACGCGTCAAGGCCAAGGTATTTGTTATTTTGCCAATGGCGACCGGTTTGAAGGCACTTTCGCTAATAATGAACAACAACAAGGGACGTATACGTTTGCAAATGGCTATAAATATATTGGCAGTTATGATGCAAATGGCAAAGAACTCAATGGCACATATTACGCAACTAACGGCAATTCTGTAGAGATGAGAAATGGAGTGATGGTGCCTTTAGCTACTGCCACAAGTACACTTGCCCAAAACAGCCAAATGATGACCTGCCCTGTTTGTAATGGCCTTGGCATCCGTTCAATAGCGGCAAAGGGAACTACATACAGTACTTATACAACCCCAAATAGTTATTCTATTGACCGTAATGGCAATACGCACGTAGAAGTGTATGGTGGTACCGTAGTGCTCGAAAGCCACGACTTTGGTCATTACGAAGATTGCCAAAAGTGCCATGGAAAAGGTGTCATCCCTAAAAATTGAGCTATTAAAATTAAATTTATGAAAATACGAAACTTATTAATTTTTTGCTTACCCACAATGTTGTTGTTAAGTACTGCTTCATTTGCCCAATCAACCTGTTATTCGGGTGATTGTAAAAATGGGGAAGGTGAGCTATATGATGGCACGGGTACTTACCACGGCATGTTTAAAGATGGTAAAAGGGTAGGGCATGCGAAATATCTCTATCGCACTAGCGTGAGCCTTGAGGATGTTGTTTATGAAGGAGATTGGGTAAACGATGTTATGCCCGAATATGTAATGGTTTACCTTGCTAAAATAGGGAACTATGACGGAAAAATTACGCCTATAGGTGCTGTATCCTTCCGGAAATTACATAGTGACGGTAGCCATGAAGATATTGTTATGCAGCCAGATGGCCCACCGAAGGAGATATACACCAATAAAAAAGGAAAGGAAACCGTTAAAAATATAAAGGATCTGGAACTTCACGAGATGTATAACCGCTATATGGCAAAAAACTCGAGCGTACCTGTACCAGGCAGAAGAATTGTATACCGCGGAACGGTAGCTGTTGGTCGGGATGTTTGGGTAGATTTAGCCAGCTGGGACTTTGTAGTAGAAGATAATCGGCATTATATAGTATTTGCAACCTCGCAGCTTAAAAATAAAACTATGCCTTTTGGTGGCCAGCTTACCATACAGATAAGCGACGCGGCCGGCCGGGTAGTAAAAGAAACCACCAATTCGGGTTATGCTACTTTTAAACCTATCGTATCCGGGCACTACACCTGCTTGGTAAAATTTACCCAGAGTTACATCAATGCCAAGGATTCTGATCTTAGTCAAGGTTTTTATGTAACCGCGGGCATTGATTCTGATGATGATGATGGCCGAAATTATTAAGATGTCGCTTCAATATATTTTTATTGAATGCACAACTTTTTGTAATAATGAAAGGGCTTGTAAGCCCTTTCATTATCTGACTCTATAATTACGAATTGTAAAATATTATTAAATCAAAGGTGCAAGTCCTAGTACGCTATTTGTTTTTAACAATACCTTTAATAACAGGCAGTTTGGTTGCACCAAAGTTCACATTCCTGTCACCGCTTATACTTACCTTATCTGCTTCAAATTTAAAGAAGAGCTTGATCATGACTTCAGTTTCGATGTATAAGAGGTCTAGTTCTAGCGTATCCTCTGATATCCACGCAGACGAGGAGGAAAGCTTTTGCTTTGTATCTGTAAAGGAAGCCAGGGTTGGATGTAAGGACGTTTCTGCTGTTCTCCATTTACCCGTTTCTGAAATGATCTTTTCCGACCCGTTCTGTGTTTGAAATACAATAGTATTTATTTTTTTATTGCTCGAAAAGGTGACCGCCTTTGGTCCAAATTCAATGTTATCCAATTGGTATGTTTTCCTTAAAACTTTTTTAGCGATAGGTGATGAGATATTTCCAGCAGCAGGAGGTATGCTTAGGCTGGCCAGTTTGTTTTTTAAGCGTGTCCACGCAGCAGGTTCTTCGCTAAGTTTTTCTTTGTTAAGGATAGGCAAAAAATTATCCGACACAATGTCCATAATTCCTTTAGTATCTGATGTACCGCTCGTCATGGCTATCACCATATCAAACTCGGGGAGTATAAAACAAAATTGCCCAAAAGCGCCGTCAGCCCTATACCCATACTTGGGATTGCGCCAAAACTGAAAGCCATATCCCGAATCCCAATGGCCCAGCGGGTCGCTGCCGTTAGAAACCTGTTTAGCAGATGATTGGTTGATCCAATCTTCTGCTAATAGTCGTTTACCGTTCCATATCCCTTTTTGAAGGTATAACTGGCCAAATTTTGCTATGGCTTCGGTAGAAATGGCCAGTCCGTAACCGCCCCAATTAATGCCCGAACCTTCTGCCCATTGTGGATTTTTAATATCTAAAGGGTCAAATAATCGGGGTTTAAGGTAATCTACCAGTTTTTGACCAGCAACCTTCTGTATAATAGCCGATAACATATAGGTAGCACCAGTATTGTAAATAAACAATGTTCCGGGTTTCTGTTCTACCGGCAATGCCAAAAATGCCTTCACAGGGTTATTGTCAGCGGGGTTAATCATCGCAGGAAGTGCATCTCTCCTTTGTCCAGTCGACATCGTAAGCAGGTCTTTGATACGCATGTTCTTTAAATTATCGCTGGGGTCTTTAGGCAAATCATTGGGGAAAAACGAAATTACCCGGTCATTGATACTTAAAAGTTTTTCTTGAACCGCAAAACCGACACCTGCAGAGGTGAAACTTTTGCTTAATGACCAAAGCGTATGCGGGTTCTCGCTTTTGTAAGGATTCCACCAACCCTCGGCCACAAGTTTTCCGTGACGTAACATCACAAAACTATGAACGGTGTGAATGTTCTTTTCGAGTGAGGTAATAAAAACATTGATACTTTCGGAAGAAATTCCTTGCTCCTCCGGGCTTGATACCTGGAAAGAACTTACTTGAGCGAACGTACTAAGCGAAGCGCACAATAAAACAAATAGAAGGTGAATTTTACTTTTTATCATGATAGGTTTATTTACCCGAAAAGTAAGCAAAAAGGTTTGATCTGCTTACCAACTTTCTAGCCTAATATTATCGAATGACGGTTACCGAACCAGATAAAGGATTAAATGTATTGTTTAGATTAATAACGTAATAGTAAACACCACTAGGCACAGCATTTCCCTGTGAATTCCCATCCCATGGTTTGCTGTATCCGATAGAATAATAAATCTGTTTGCCATACCGATTATAAACATTAACCTTACATTGAGGATAGCTAGCAAGCCCTGGAATAGTCCATAAATCATTTACGCCGTCGCTATTGGGCGTAAATGAATTGGGTATGGTGATAGCCAGAGGCGGGAGCAATGAAAGTTTAATGATGTTACTTATTACCGGCAGGCTACAGGGTTGGCTTCCGGTAACAATACAGGTAATTATATCATTATTATATAGCTGATTACTACTTAAAACACTTATATTATAACCTGCATTTACACCGTTAACTTTCCATTGGTAATTGAGCACTTTGCCAGCATTGGTTACCTCAACAGCAAAACTAATAACACTACCCTCATATAAACTACTACTAGTGATAGAAATAAGTGCTCGTGGCTGAGGCGTTGGCTTTATTGTTACAACTATAGCGTTTGACGTTGCGTTGTTAACTATCAGACAAGTACCATTACTAAGAACAACTTCGCATGTTATTTGATCATTGTTCAAAAGGGTGTTACTTTCAAAAAGCTGAGAGTTGTTGCCTGCAGCAATACCATTTACTTTCCAGTGATAGGTTGGATTACCGCCGCCATTTGTTACAGTAGCGGTAAAGCTGATGGCCGAACCGCTACATACCGGGTCCTTAACCGGAGAACTGATAACTACAGCAGGCGCACTATAAGGTAAGATACTGATTCCGGTTAGGCTGTTTGAAATATCGGGTGGGAGGCAAGACAATTTATCAGTTGCTATGCACATAAAAACATCTGTTTTATTAGCGTTATTGACAATGAGAGAAGGGCTATTTGCCCCGGTATTAACGCCGTTAATTGACCATTGGTAGTTAAAAGTAGTACTGGAAAAAGCGTTTACCACCGCAGAGATGGTTAAGGATGAACCCTCACAAGCAGAAAGCGCATTTGCTGTTAGGGTAACATTGGGCTTAGCCGGAGCTGTAACAGTTAAGGTTTGTGTTACAGGTGCGGCGGCTTGATACAGTGCGTTACCTGGTTGCATCACTTTAATAACAGTTGTACCTGGCCCGGTAATGTGAATATTACCCGACGCATCTACAGTTGCGACCGCTGGGTAAAGCGTGGAATAACTAAGCGGTATTGTAATGTTACTGCTTTTAGCACCGATGTTAAAATCAGCATCGCAAGTGGTTTTTAGCCCGATTGAAGAAAAACTGATCGTTTGCAAATCAAGCGTTGTTAATGTTTGCGATACAGGTACAGCAGGTATAAAGTCATTGTTGCCAGCCTGAGTAGCAGTAATAACTACAGAACCGGGCGATACGATATGTATCAATCCGTTGGCATCTATGTAAGCTATAAATGGGTCACTACTGGTATATACTATAGGCACTTCTGAATTAGTACTACTGGCTCCCGGGCTGAAAGGTGGGCTTTGGCCCAGTATCTGTTGTGCAATGGGGGGGAAAGTGATAACCGAGGTTCCCTTCGTGTCATCAGCCAACAATATCGATACAATTGATGTATTGTTGTTGCCCACTACAAGGTCTGGCCTGCCATTGCCATCCATATCGGCAATAACTAAACTTCTGGGATAATCTCCTGTAGCAAAATCCACTTTATTTGCCAATGAAATGATTCCTGTTGACGGTACGCTGGTATTGATAAGAACAGATACCGTGTTGCTTAACTGATCAGCAACTGCAATATCCGGTTTGCCATCGCCATTTATATCGCCAACGGCAATACTGAAGGGATTTGAAGATACTGCAAATACTTGGGCAGTTCCGAATGAAACGGATCCGACAGTACTTAAATTTTTAAATACTGATACCCTGCCCGCCACATCATTATTAGCTACAGCAATATCTGGCTTATTATCGCCATCAAGATCGACAGCTACCACGCTTTCGGGAACACTGCCCGGGATATTATATATCAACCGTTGAGCAAAATTTATTGTATTGGCGGTCGAGGTATTTTTAAATACCGAAACGGCTCCGTCTTGACTGGCTACAACCAAGTCCGGTTTCCCATCTGCATCAAGATCAGCAGCGTAAAGCCCCCGACCCATGCTGCCTGCCGGGAATTTCTTCTCTGAGGAAAAAACAAGCGCACCTCCTGGAAGTGAAGTGTTAGGAAATACTGATACATAAGCGGGAATTGAGTTTTCATTTGTCACCGCGATATCAGGCCTGCCATCGCCATCAAAGTCAGCAATCACTACATTATACGGATTTTTTCCTGTGCTAACTGTTATTGCCGGGGCAAAGCTGAGTGTTCCACCCGAAGATGTGTTTTTAAACAAAGAAATAGTGTTGGCATTAAAATTTGTAATAACTACATCGGGTTTGCCATCCCCATTTAAATCTTCTATGGCTACGCCCACACTGTAATTGTTTATTGGCGAAGTTATCGGTGCCACAAATGCCAACACGCCCCCCGCAGTAGTATTTTTAATAAAGCTAACGGTATTGGAACCGCTATTTACTACAACCATATCCGATCTGCCATCGCCATCCAGATCTTTAACAGCTATCCCATATACAAAATTTCCCGATGTAACATCTGTCCGAGTTTTAAAATAAGTGGGAGAGAATGGCGGCGCAGTAAAGGTTAAATAAAAAGGCGTTGACGAGTATCCCGTTAGGCCATTGGCTGTAATAGTAATGGGTTGGTGTGTGGTGCCCTGTGGCACCCGAACCACCAACTGGTTAGTACTTGCCGACAGAACAACGGCTTTTGCAGCACCAAAATATACTGTATTACCCGCAGGAGTGGCGTCAAAATTACTACCACTAATAGTAACTGTTGTGCTGGCAATGCCGCTGGCCGGGTTAAAAGATGTTATGATGGGAGCCTGCGCAAAAGCCTCATTTAGGATACAGATAAAACTCAATACCAGAGATAGATGTTTTATTTTTTTTACAATGAATAAGGGGAGTTTCAACCGTACAAATATATTGCTAATATATTGAATAAGAAAGGCAACCAGGCTCAAATTCAGGGCAAGCATCAATAAAAGTATGATTGTTACTGCAAATTTGTTAATTTGCATATAATATAAACTTAATTTGCTGTGGCTACTAGCCTCATTTAATAGTAACTATTTTACTGTTAAATAATTGTGTCATATGAAACCTTTTATTAGCCATTTTTGCATTAAAAAAATTAAAGGAATTTATTTACTTTTCCTCATATCTATGTTTTTCAATTTAAATGCGGCTATTGGCCAGCTAATAAATTCTAAGGCACTTGAATATCTAGGTATTGAAAATGGATTATCAAATAATTCTGTAACACAAATCTTTCAGGACCACTATGGGTTTATTTGGATTGGAACATTTGATGGCCTAAACAGATATGACGGCAATAATTTTAAAATTTATCGGAATAAGTATAATGACTCCACATCAGTTATCCACAATCATATCATTACAATTGCCGAAGATAAAGAAAACCGAATCTGGATTGGAACTAAGGTAGGGGCTAGTGTTTTTGATAATACTACAGGCAAATTTTCGTCCCCAGTTTACGTTCCGTATAACGGATCAGGTTTACGCAAGGTCGATATGGAAATAACTGATATTGAGACCGATCAATCCGGAGACATATTAATGGCCACAGCAGGCAAAGGTTTATTATTAGGCCGAAAAGGATCAAAAAAACTTAAGCAGGTTAGTTTTTATAAACAAAATGGTATTGTTACAGATTATAACGTAAACTCCGTAAAGTTTTTTAATACACATGCGGCCTGGTTATTTATTGAGGGATCAGGTTTATGCGAATATGATATAATAACAAATAAAATTAAAATAATAAATGCTGAGATAATAAATTCCAATTTTATAATGCCTGATAAAATGGGGAATGTATGGTTTTCTGGCATAAGGGGCGGCCTATACAAATATACATCTAATGATAAAAAAATAATAAAATATAGCCAAATAAACAAAAGTCTGATTAGTAATAATATTGTCAGTTTTACCTTCGACAAAAGTGGGAACCTTTGGATATCAACAGATGGAGATGGCGTTAACATAATCAATGGATCTACTAATAAGTTAACAAAAATTTTACCCTCTCCGGCTATACATTCGTTAACCAGCCCTTCTATTTCTGCTGTTTTTGAAGACAAGGAATCACGAATGTGGATCGGAACGTCAAAAGGCGGCATTAATATTATTGATGCAAAAAAGAACAGATTTACAAATATTACACATAATAGCCTGACTAACAATAGCTTAGTTAGTGGTTTTGTAAACTCTTTTTGCGAAGATGGTAATAATTTGTGGATAGGAACGGACGGGGGCGGTATAAGCCGATGGGCGCGAAAATCGGATACCTATTCAACTTTCACACATCAAATTCAAAATCCAGGTTCACTAAGTAGTAATAGTATACCATGCATTATAAAAGATGATCTTGGTGATATATGGATTGCAACCTTTGGTACAGGTATAAATAAATACAATAAAATCATCCACACCTTTACACAATATAAGTGCATAAATACGGCATCGCATTTCGAAGATAAGTTTGCATGGCGGTTATATCAGGATAGATATAAAAATATTTGGGCAGGTACTAGCAATGGCGGTGCATTATACAAGCTTAATCGAATTTTAAATAAATTTGAATTATATGATGAGCACCTAACAAATGTTATCACGTTAAAAGAAGATAGCTTTGGTACACTTTGGGCAGGTACTTATAAAAATTTAATAAAACTTGATACAATAAATAAGAAACATTTGTTTCTACCGGTTAGGTCCTCAGTTAGAGATATCGTTTTTGGGAAGAATGGCAATATTTGGATCGGCACTGAAAATGCCGGGCTTGTCAATTATAATGTCAAAAATAATCGCTTTAATTATTTCAACGAGGATAATGGATTGCCCAGTCATGCGATTTTAAACATTCAAGAAGACAAAAGTGGATGCCTTTGGATGAGCACTTATAATGGTATTTCAAAATTCAATCCGGAAACTAAAAAGTTTGTAAATTTTTATCAATCTGATGGATTACAGAGCAATCAATTTAGTTACAACGCAGGTTTAAAATTATCAACCGGTGAAATTGTTTTCGGTGGCATGAAGGGATTCAATATCTTCAATCCCGATAGTATAAAATTTTATACAAGTAGCCCAAAGTTATTATTAACCGACTTGAGGATAAACAATCAATCTATTGAGAACAATAAGGCATACACCAAAGGTACTGCATTACCAGATGTATCTGAAATTACCATTCCCTTTGACAAAACGACTATATCTATCGATTTTGCTGCTTTAGAGTATTCTTTTCCGGATAAAATAATTTATCAGTGGTTTTTATCGGGATGGGATAATAGGTGGAGTTATCCAAGTAAAATAAAAACGGCAAACTATTCCAGGTTAAGCGAAGGGGTATATATTTTAAATATCATGTCCACAAATGAAGATGGCATTGGAAAACCATCTTACAGAACAATTAAAATAATTGTTCTTCCCCCATTTTATCGAACCTGGTGGGCCTATGCATTATATTTTTTAAGCCTATCTGGATTGATATTCGCCTATAATACTTATCGCGTTAAACAAACGCAACTCAAACACGAAGTTGAAATAGCCAATATCAAAATTGAAAAAGAAAAAGATATCAATGAACGTAAATTATCCTTTTTTACCAATATATCCCACGAGTTTAGAACACCTTTAACACTAATCATAAATCCCCTAAAAGATTTTTTATACGGCAAACAAGCAGATGTACATCAAAGTGATTTGCACACGGTTTACCGAAATGCAAATCGTTTGTTAAGCCTAGTTGATCAGCTGCTTTTGTTTAGGCGCGCCGAAGCGGACGAAGACAAATTAAAAATTTTGAAACTCAATTTTCCAGATCTTTGCAAAGAAGTTTTCCTTTGTTTTGCGAGCAGTGCAAAATCTAAAAAAATTCAATACATTTTCGAATGCAATAACAACGATATAGAAATATACGCCGATAGGGAGAAAATAGAAATCGCATTGTTTAACCTACTTTCCAATGCATTTAAGTTTACACCAGAGGGTGGAAAGATCTGCGTTTGTATCATTAACCAGCCTACGTGCGTTGATGTGCACATTAGTGATACTGGGCCGGGGATACCATTAGAAGTAGGAGATCAATTATTCGATAAATTCTTTCAGGTTCCTAACAATAAGTTGTCATCAATAAGAGGATTCGGCATTGGGCTGTTCCTGGTCAAAAAGTTTATTGATTCACATAAGGGCAAAATTACTTATACTACAAAAATAGGTGAAGGAACTACTTTTAGCATTAATTTAATTAAAGGCACAACGCATTTATCGACACCCTATATATTCGAGAATCCTTCCGAATATTCATTCATAACAAGTGAGTCAATCGAAATTAATGATTTTGGATCAACAGAAGACCCTAACAAGGGTACTATAACCCACCTTACTTCCAATTTGCAAACCCTGCTAATAATTGATGACAACCAAGGCTTACGCAATTATATTAAAAGTAAGTTTTGCGCTACCTTTAATGTTATTGAAGCCGCAGACGGCGATACTGGCTTTGATATGGTTTATAAATATGTCCCCGATATTATAATCAGTGATGTTTCAATGCCTGGCTTGAGTGGTATTGAACTTTGTACAAAAATTAAAAATGATGCCTCTATAAAACATATTCCAGTTATTTTGCTCACGTCAAGTTCGTCTTCGGATATAAAACTTAAGGGTATAGAATGTGGTGCCGATGATTATATAACTAAACCATTTGACTTAGAGTTTCTTACAGCCCGAATTTTTAATATTTTAAAGAGCAGGAATAACATACAAAAATATTTTTTTAACGAAATTACTTTAAATTCTCAAAATCATCGCATTTCACCTGAGTATAAAGAGTTTCTTAACAAATGCATAGAAATTATTGAACGTAACATATCAAACCCAGAGTTTAATACAAAAATGCTTACAGCAGAGATAGGTATGAGTTACTCTAACCTTTTTAAAAAAGTTAAATCAATTTCGGGCAAATCAATAAATGAATTTATCAGATTTATTAAATTAAGAAAAGCCGCCGGCCTGCTGATAAATACTGATAGCCATGTTAACGAAGTAGCCTTTAAAACGGGCTTTAGTGATGTGAAATACTTTAGAGAACAGTTTCATAAAGTGTTTGACATGAACCCATCTGATTACATTAAAAAATATCGTAAAAATTTCCATAATCACCAAGGTTAGCTAGGCATTATTAATAAAGCCTAGCTAATTTAAAATTTACACCCCGGTATTATGCGGTTTTAACCCTCACCCCACGGTGTAATAAGTGAGACATTCGCCCATAATTAAAACCAATTTTTATGATGAAGACCTTAAATTATTTTTCAGGCATTTTGGCAATATTGATATTGACAAGATGTACTAAGCAAGAAGTTGCTAGCCCAAGCGTTGATTCTTCTATTTCCGTCAGTCAAAATGCTAACTCCTATGCAACTCAAAGCGGATTGTATCCAAGTTACAATACTTCGCCACTCCCACCTGATCAATCCGGAGTTTCAAACACTGCAGTTCAAGTAGCGGCAAATATTCGCATTGGGTGGAATATTGGTAATAGCCTTGAGGCCTCTGGAAGCGAAACCGGGTGGGGCAATCCTCAAGTTTCAAAAGCACTTATTGACCTCACGAAAAGGAGTGGCTTTAATGCCATCCGTATTCCTTGTTCATGGAATCAGTATATGGCTAACAGCAGCACCGCACAGCTTCAGCAAGCTTGGCTCAGTCGCGTAAAGCAAGTGGTGCAGTATTGTATTGACAATGGCATGTATGTTATATTAGATATTCACTGGGATGGTGGGTGGTTAGAAAATAATTGCACCACAGCCCAACAGAGCTCAGTTAACGCAAAGCAAAAAGCATTTTGGGAACAAATTGCTACCTACATGCGTAATTATGATGAACATTTACTTTTTGCTAGTGCAAACGAACCCAACGTATCAGATGCCACGCAGATGAGCGTTCTGTTGTCTTACCATCAAACTTTTATTAATGCGGTTAGATCAACCGGCGGACGTAATAGTTACAGAGTTCTGGTTGTTCAGGGTCCATCGACAGATATTACAACAACAAACAACCTAATGAATACACTTCCTACCGATCCAACGCGCAACCGCATGATGGTGGAAGTACACTACTATTCACCATATAATTTCTGTTTAATGACTCAAGATGCAAGTTGGGGTAATATGTTTTTTTATTGGGGTTCGGGATACCACTCCACCACCGATCCTTCTCACAATGCTACCTATGGCGAAGAGTCGGAGCTTAATGCATCCTTTCAATCTATGAAATCAAAGTTTGTTGATAAGGGCATACCAGTAGTATTGGGAGAATTTGCTGCAATACGCCGGTTGACGCTTACTGGAAATAATTTATCGCTCCATCTTGCTTCCAGGGCCTATTTCTTAAAGTACGTAACTCATCAGGCAAGGTTAAACGGCATGCTTCCTTTTTATTGGGACGCTGGGTCTATTGGCGATAAAGGAACCGGGATTTTTAATAGAAACACGAATACGGTATCCGATCAACAGGCATTAACCAGCCTTATACAAGGCGCGCAATAAAATCAATCATTTTCATTTTCACAACTGCGGATCATATTAGCTTACATAGTATGATCCGTAGCTTTATTTTATCTGTATTTTCTGATGACCGTGAAAAAACGACTGAATCAGGCGAATGGATTTAATTTATTTTCGTCATATTAAATTACTATCTTAATTGCTGACAATCAATAAGATATGGCAGTTTTCAAGAATCACAAAATAAACATCAAATACATCTTAGGGTTCATTCCCTAAGCCCGATATCAAATTGTCACTAACCACCAAGATCGACCATTACGCCAAGGTATTACACAGGAGAAAGATATTTTATTTGCTGCTTAGGGCATTTTGGACAACGAGAAATTCAGCCAGCGAACATTGGAAGATACCTTCAACGATGCTATATTCAAGATGCTTTTCAATCTTGAGAGGAGGAAAGTGTACGACGAAGTTCCATTTCGGACATTAATCCAATTTTTAAATTATTTAGCTTTTTTTACAAAAGCGCTGCTAAGTGTTTTTTATAACATTCCTACTAACATTGTAATTGTTATGAAAAGGCTTGCGGTACTTTTTAATATAATCTGAAGGGTTTAACCCAAACAGCTTATTAAACTGCTCCCTAAAATATTTGAGATCGTTTATACCTACTTTATAGGCTGTTTCATATACTGTACTATCCGTACTTAAGAATATTTCTGCAGCTTTTCTTAAACGAATAAAACGGATAAAACTACTGGCCGACTGGCCAGAAATAGATTTGATCCTTTTATATAAGTTAGAGTGACTCATGCCAATTTCTGCAGCGAGTGTTTTTATTGAAAACTCTGGGTCGTTTAAATGGTTTTCCACAATTTTTAAGCACTTTTCTAAAAACTCTTTGTACTCCGGGGATATTTTAAGGTCATTTGGTTTTAGGGTAATTTCGTTGAAAAAATACTTTTGCAGGTTATTCTTGCTTTTAAGTATGCCTTTAACCCTGGCTATGAGTATTTCTTTTTCAAAGGGCTTACTAATATAATCATCCGCACCTCCCTCAATGCCTTTTAGTTTTATTTCGGGAGATGTGCTTGCGGTTAACAGTATTACCGGTATATGATTTAACGTATTGTCTTCCTTAACTCTACTACAAAGCTCAATCCCGCTTAGCCCTTGCATCATTACATCGCTTATCACAATATCCGGCACAAGTTGGTAAACCATGTTAAGGCCATCAGTGCCGTTATCCGCTTCAAAAACCTCAAACTCATCAATAAATATTTGTTTTAAATATTCGCGTATTTGTACATTATCTTCAACAAGCAACATGGTTTTATTTTCAGAACTAAGCGGATCGGTATTTTTAGCAATTACCCGGTTAACATCTTTATTTGTTACCGTAAATTCTTCCTTATTTTCAATAAGTTCATCTAAAAAAACGGATGTTTCAGCAACATCTTCAAAAATAAAATGTGAACTCAAATGCTCTCTTCCTTTTAAAAGATGCACTATAAATGAGGTACCTTCATTTGATTTGCTTTTGTAACACACTTCGCCTTTATGGCTTTCAACAAATACCTTTACAAGGTAAAGCCCGATTCCAAAACCGCCGGCTAATGGTGCTGTGTTTTGCACCTGGTAAAACTTGTTGAAAAGTTGTTCTCCAATAAATTCTGGTATCCCACAGCCAGTATCTTTTATCTCAATGGTGAGATTAGTATCCGTATCGGTAATTGTACACGTTACTACGCCATGCTCAGGTGTAAATTTTAGTGCATTGGATATTAAATTAAATAAAGCTATCTCTATTTTCTCCCTGTCGGCAAATATCTCAATCGTTTCAGAAGTACTAAAAAAATCAAATTGAATATTTTTTGTACGTGCCTGATGATTAAAACATAAAAAAACTTCCCTACATAAGCTTACAATATTGAGCTTTACAAGTTTAAGTTGATTAGTATCACTTTCGGCTTTTCTAAACAGTAAAAGTTGATCCACAAGACTAAGCAACCTACGCGCATTACGGTAAACAATACTCAAATTACCAGAATCGGCAGTTTTTTCTCCGGGCCCAAACAACATATCTTTAACCGGATTTATAATAAGGGTTAAAGGGGTTCGAAATTCATGCGAAATATTGGTAAAAAAAGAAATTTTCCGCTCATTAAGCTCTTTTTCCTTTTCAGCAGAGAGCTGTGCAATTTTGATATCATATTTAAGCTTTGCCTGATTTGCCTTATAATGCATATAATAATAAATAATTATGCTCATTATAACTACATAAATTAAGTAAGCCCACCATGTTTTATACCAGGGTGGAAGGATCGCTATTTTAACTGATGCATAATCATCAAACCATATTCCATCCTGATTTGATGCTTTGACCTTAAATATATATGAACCCGGCTCCAGGTATCTATATGTTGCGTATTTTTGATTACCTACATAATTCCAGGTTTTATCAAGCCCCACAAGTTGATAGGCAAATTCGCTTTTTTCGGCATGCGTATAATTTAAGGCTACATATTGAAAAGAAAAAACTGATTGATCTGGTTTTAATTCGATCTGATCAGATTTATCAATCACCTGATTTAATATATTATCTTTTTGGCCTACCCCAACATCTTTCCCAAATAATTGCAGCCCTGTTATAATCACTTTGGGTTTATACACATCTTTTTTTATTTGATCCGGAAAAAATATATTATATCCTTCCGTACCACCAAAGCAAATAAACTTATCTTTTGTGCTGTACATTACTGAATTGGGACTGAACTGCCCCGTTTGTAAGCCATTTGAGGTGTCGTAATTTACAATCTTACCAGTTTGGGTCTCTATTTTTGAAAGGCCTTTGTTATTGCTTACCCATATATTATTATTTTCATCGGGTTGTATGGCATTAATTGTATTATTGGCTAGTCCCTCTTTCTCAGAATACTGTTTTAGTTTTTTGGTATCTACATTATAGATGATCAATCCTTCACCTTCTGTGCCAATAAGCAATTTGTTACGATCATAAAACTTAAGTGCAAGGATAACATTACTTCTAAAAAATTTATCGATCTGAGCTTTCTTAAAAATCGGTATAAACGTATTTTTATTTTTAATATAGCACATTAACCCTACACTGTTTACTCCTACATATAAATTACCTTTATTGTCTTCGCAAATCGTTCGAGCATTATTACTGCCAATGTTGCTGTTTAGCGTATTATAATTGGTAAAGGTGTTTTCGCCATTTCGTAGTACACTTATTCCACCGCCATTGGTGCCTATCCACAAGTCGTGAGCAGAATTTTCAAAAATCATTCTTACATCATTATTACACAAACTTTTGGCATCATTCTCCTTATGCCAATAATGTATAAAACTATCGGTCTTTTTATCATACTTAAACAACCCATTTGCATAAGATCCAAACCAAAGGGTATTTGAGTGATCCATAAACGCGTACAATATGGCATTACTAACTAACGAACCCTTTTTGCCGTCGGCGTAATAGTGCTTTATTACTACACCATTTTTGTTTTTTTTATAAATGCCATCCCCATCAGTACCAAGCCATAAAAAGCCTTCGGCATCTATACACATGCCATAATATCTTAAAGAACTTGTTCCGTACGCATCGGTTAATTTATTTTCAAATTTCTTGAACTTTTCGGGTACATTACTAAGCATATATATCCCATCGCCATATGTACCCACCCAAATATTTTTGTCTTTATCCTGATAAAGTGATTGAATGGTTCGTTCCGTTATTGTAGTACCCTCATCTGACCGAACCGGTTCTATGGCTCTATCTTCGATTGGAGATTTATTCGTTTTCTTCAAATCCAGTTTATATAGTCCACCATCCAATAAACCGATCATCAGGTTATTATTATCATCTTCTAACAAAGACGAAAAATTATTACTTCTTAAATGATACTTCGATCCTTCAAAAACTTTAACTGTATTCCCATCGCGGTCATAAAAGGCTAAACCTTTGGTAGTGGCCACCCACACGTTATGATCGTGATCTTCATAAAGTAAATTTAAGTGGGTTTTGGGGATAAGTTCCAATGGCACCTCATAATTTATTTTTTTTATTATAATGCCATTCCTAACATTATATACTCCTAAGATCCGTTCCTCGGTACCAATCCATAGCAATCCTTTGGAATCTTGAAATACCATATTTATCCACTTATTGGATAGAATAGGCAAGTTTTTTTTATAGTACCTTATTAATTGATGGGTTGATTTGTTGTAAGAAAAAATATTAGCATAGCAGGTAAACCATATTATACCATTACCGCCACCTGAGATACTTGTTACGCTATTTAGGGCCCCGGTTTTATCTCCAGTAGGCTCAAACTTAATATACCGGTCTGTATTGGTATCAAATCTATATACGCCTCGCCGCGAAGATATCCAGATATCCCCTTGGGTATCTATATACAGAATATCTATAAAATTGCTTGGAAGACTATATGGGTTACTACTGTCGAATTTAAAAACTTTAAAATTCACTCCATCAAAACGGTTGAGCCCGTCGGACGTAGCGAACCACATAAACCCTTTTTTATCTTGAATTATGTTATTAATAAAACCCGACGAAAGGCCGTCTTTTAAGGAGTACCGCAGTACTTTGTTTTTTATAGGAGATTGAGCATGCAAATAAACAGTAAAAAAAAGAAAGTAAAACGTTATCAATCTATTCATATAAGCTATAAATACATTCACCTTTCGGCTCTTTATAAAAAACAAAACATCAGGTAAATCTGATTTTAATTGGTCTATAAAGTTACCATAAATCCGCTTAAAAAACTAATTTTTTTAAGCCAAAAGGCCAGAGAGTTACCGGTAAATAATAGTAATAGAACAAATCAATGATGCGATTTAAATACTGTTAATCATTGGTCAAAAAAATTAATGCCGGTATTGTTAGTTACCGGCATTAATTTTTCATTTGGTTATAAAAGGCTAAATTAAGATCCCTTAAGTATTATTACGCACTACAGTCCCCAACCATAACGGATTCTTACCAATCCCGAATTATTTGTCGTTGATAAGGTTATATTGTTGCCGCTACCACCACGTCTTTGTATACTATAGGTATCATTATCTCTTAATCCTGGCCAATAAACGCTTGAAACTCTGTCGTTACGAAATACATTTGTTGCCCCTACAATATACGCTACTTCGTTATCATTTTGTGAACCGGTATAATTTTTCCCCGTAGTCATACTGGCACCAAATTCAGTACAAACGGTACGCCACTCGTAGCTACCCATTTGTGATCGCCAGGCTTGCTCCCAACCTGAAGTACTATTATTCCCCCAGAACGCGTAATTATGTACAGCAAGCAAGCAATTTGTAAAACGGCCATCAGCACCTACTCCTTTAACATCTTGAGCATATCCGGTGCCTGGCAATATAATTCGCCATCTGGGTATACTAGGGTACCGTGACAAAAACTCGGCATAGATAGATGTTAATTGTGATAATGAATAACCGTGTGGCTCATTAAATACTTCGAAGTATACATTGTTGTTTCCGCCATATTTATTAACAACGGCTTGCCACATGTTCCAAAACTGGGTTACATCATCTATCTTACCATCTTTTGACGATGCAGCCTCCCAACATCCTAAAATCACTTTCATATTTTTACTGGTTGCCCTATCAATGGCGCCAGTGTATGACCCCCACCATGATTGTAGTACACTAGGTGGGTTTATAGGAAGCCGAACAGTATTAATTCCTGACATATTATTTTGAAATCCAGATAATATCGCGTCAGCTTTTGCCGAAACAGTTGAATAACTATCAGATGCTGAAAGACCTGAAGGAATTACCCACCCATCAACAAAATTGTCTCTGGCATCTGCCCAGTTTACTCCTGCTATGCCACCTGCGCCAACAGCTAAAGGAGACGTAAAATTCTTTTCGGATATTGCATAATTAGGTGCAGTTTGAGATTTTTGATCTTTAGTACAACCAGGTAGCAAATAGCTCAGGCTACATAATGATAAAATTAAAATTCGGTTTTTCATTTTTTAGGTTTTTAATGGTTAATTGGTTAATAATTGCGGAGATCGGCTCTCCATTCGTGTTGTTTTAAGATCTTACCTCCTTTTTAATTTTAAAACAGCAACCGCTCTAAATCAAACATTATTTTAGCTTCTCCTAAAATTACACTTGATTTTCGCGAGCGGTACTGTAGCTTTGTTAAATTATTTACTAGCATCCTACCTCAACTCCATTATTTGTAGTATTGATATGATGGAACAATGCGAATGTCGTTTATTTGGACAATGGGAATGAGGGGTAAACTCTTATTTAAGTTGGGGGTATTTCACCAATTATTATTGACATAAGTTGAAGGCATACATTGACCAGAACAATTTGTTAGAAATCACTATATCTACGTGTTGTGCGATTAAAAGCCAAAGCATATTTTAAATGATTTAACGGTTTGTTATTGATATCTATATTATAAATAGGTTATGGCGGTTAGTTTATAGGCCTTTTTGATCAAATACCCCCGTCTTAAATAAGATTTTACCCCCCATTATTCTGTTTAATTACTTTCAAATTAGCGGCTCAAATATTCAGGTATTACACTTTCTGGTTTTAAATTAAACTAGTGGCTAATAATACCTTAAACCCCAATCCGCCATTTATAAATTATGAAGCGTATAAAATTTTCTATTCTTTTTGTTTTTTTGTTAGCAGGCGTTGATCTTCAAGCGCAAAATGTTAAACATTCTTTTTCTTTTAATGACACCACCTTTTTACTGGATGGTAAAAAATTTCAAATGATATCTGGCGAAATGCATTATCCACGTGTTCCGAGGGAAGCATGGCGCCAGCGAATGAAGATGGCTAAAGCGATGGGTTTAAATACAATTGGCACTTATGTATTTTGGAACCTTCATGAACCGCAAAAAGGGAAGTATGATTTTTCAGGCAATAATGATGTAGCAGAATTTGTAAAAATAGCTCAGGAAGAAGGTTTGTGGGTTATCCTGAGGCCTAGTCCATACGTTTGTGCAGAGTGGGAATTTGGGGGGTATCCTTATTGGCTTGAAAAAGATAAGGGGTTGATAGTTAGGAGCAAAGAACCAAAATATCTTGATGCGTACAGAAGTTATATTAATGCTATAGGTAAACAGTTAGTACCCTTGCAAATCAATCATGGTGGTAATATTCTGATGGTACAAATAGAAAATGAATATGGTTCATATTCAAACGATAAGGAGTACCTTGATATTAACCGTAAAATGTTTATTAAAGCAGGGTTCGATGGACTTTTATATACCTGCGATCCCGAATCAGCTATAAAAGACGGGCACTTGCCAGGTTTATTACCAGCAATAAATGGCATAGATAATCCTGCTAAGGTTAAACAGCTTATCAAAGCTAACCACAATGGTACAGGGCCGTTTTACATTGCAGAATGGTATCCTGCATGGTTTGATTGGTGGGGTGCCAAGCACCATACCGTACCTGCCAGCGAATATGTTAACAAATTAGATGCTGTTTTGTCAGCTGGTATCTCTATCAATATGTATATGTTTCATGGCGGTACCACCCGCGGGTTTATGAATGGCGCCAATTGTAATGATACAAATCCCTATGAACCACAGGTTAGCAGTTATGACTATGACGCACCATTGGATGAAGCAGGGAATGCTACAGATAAATTTATGAAGTTTAGAGAAGTAATACAGAGATACTTACCAGCCGGTAAGGAGTTACCTCCTGTTCCTGAAAAAAACTTGGTTATGACAATCCCTGCGTTTAATTTAACAAAATCTACAGGTTTGTTTGATGTTTTACCCGCACCCCAAAATAATTTAACTCCCCTTACCTTTGAAGATTTGAATCAAGCCTATGGTTTCGTTCTTTATCGTACAACATTAAACAATGTAAAGTCAGGCGTGCTTAAAATTAATGGCTTACGCGATTATGGTTTAATATTTATCAATGGCAAAAAGGCGGGAGATTTAGACAGAAGGCATAAACAAGACAGCTTGTTATTGACCCTGCCGCGAGGGAAGGTTACCCTTGATATTTTAGTCGAAAATTCAGGAAGGATCAATTTTGGGCCTTATTTATTAAAAAACCTTAAGGGCATTACAGGTAAGGTTTTGTTAGGAGGTAAAGAAATCCAAAACTGGCAAATGTTTAGTTTGCCATTTGATCATATTGATTATAAAAAATTAAAAAATAGCAATATAACAAATGATGCTCCGGTAATTAAATCAGGAACATTTATTTTAGAAAACGTTGCCGATTCATATCTCAATATGAGCAAATGGGGGAAAGGGGTAGTATGGATAAATGGCCATAATTTGGGTCGTTACTGGGCCATAGGTCCGCAAGAAACCTTATATCTACCCGCAGTTTGGTTAAAAAAAGGCCAAAATGAAATAGCTGTTTTAGAATTAATAAAACCCGGACAAGCAACAATTAGTGGGTTAAAAGAGCCCATTTTGGATGAACCTATTAATTAGACTTTGCCAGTTTAATAATTTGTTTGCCACACTTGCTTTGCTTGTTACAATACAGGTGGCGATAAGCTTACTTCCATAAAGTCGATCGTCAGATCAGAAAACAAGAAAGAGCAATGGCATCTAAAAATGGTTACCACATTAAAAAACAGCAAACGTTTGCACCAACAACAACACGAAATGAGTAAACAAATAGGCAAATAAGCAACTGATCAACAACAAAAGAAGCTGTTAAATATTTTGTCAGCTTCTTTTGTTTTGATTATTAAAACGGATAATAAGCTAACCGATTTTTCATTTACTATAATTTTTCAAAACAAAAAACAGAGGTTCTTTTAAATTATACCCAAACGGGCCAAAATTAAAATAGGCATTTCCAATAATTAAATCAGGTTTACCATCGCCGTTTATGTCACCTACATCCATGGTAACCGCGCGTTCAAACTTGGTATCACGCGGAAGAGCGTATGGTGCAAAATTTAACCCGCCCGTGTTTTTTAAATAAACAAAGCCCTCTTCGGGTTGGCGGGCATCTGTAAAAAGGCTTATAGTTGCAATGTCAATATTCCCATCGCCATCAAAATCACGCGCGTACGCTTTATAACAACCATTTATTGGATAGAAGTATTTTTGATTAAAGTTACCATGTTTATCATTTAAAAAAACATATACACCATGGTAGGGTTTTAGCACCAGTGTCGCGTTCCCATTATCGCCACAGGTATAAATAATATCTTTATACCCATCGTGGTTTATATCCACCAGCTCAAAAAACGATGATCCATAAATTGGAGGAAATCTTAAAATACGTTTAGTCTCAAATTTACCGTTTCCTTTATTTATAAAATGATATATTCCTTCTTCGCCCTGCGCAAATAGTACCCATAGGTCGGGTAACGTTTTGTTCGACGAATAATCGACATATGCTTTTATTGCACCAGGTAAATTACTAATTATATGCCTGGCAAAAACCCCATTGCCTTTGTTTTCCATCCAGCATAGCGCTCCTTTTAAATTCCCAAATTCGCATATAACGTAATCCGTTTGATGGTCGCCATTCAAATCAACAGGCAATACTTGCACGGGCCGGGCCAGGTTTGTAAATATAGGCTGGGTATTTAGGCTCAGTTTTCCTGAATTACTTATTTGTAACGGATATATGTTGCCTGCTTTATCACTATTTGCCCCTAGCTCCTTACCGATGATACAAACTAATGTCTGGCCTTTATTAATAGCTATATCAACTACTGGCCCAGTAGTGCTGATGGAATCAATTACTTTTAATTTATTATTTAACAGAAATAGCTTATTGGATAACCCATTGGCTACAAATATTCGTGATGGCTTAACAGTATTATCTATTTTAACATATGTGGCCAATACTTGCTTTCCGGAAAAAGATTCGGCCGGGGTTTTAAATGAAAAAAATGGCAGCATTCTTTTGATCTCCGCCGGCCTTTCTTGTTTTGATAGTTTTATTGGCGCGGTTACCATGTAATAGTCTATAATGGCCTGCCATTGCTTGTCGTTAAGTGCAGGGCTAGTAGGTACCAACAAGTCGGGGGCCTTTATTGCTGATGTATAAGACACTCCCCGATGAGATTTTATACCAAGGCGAATTCCCATTTGAGGGAATACATTTTTCCACTTTGCCCGGTTTAACAATGATGGATCTGGAAACATATGGCATGATTGACAATAGCTATGGGCAAGTGCTTTCCCCGCTAAAATATCCGCTGTAGTAGGTATTTCATCTATTGTTAAAGCGTTGACTTCTTTATGCTGATGGATATCTAACGAATTCCACAGCAAGTAAATAACTAATGAGGTGATTAACACAACTATAGCAACAATAAATTGCGACTTTGAAAATCTCATATAATAAATATTATTGTCATTTTAATTGATAAGCTTTTATCTCGCTTTGGTTGATACCAAACAGCAGGGTTTGGTTAATTGGCAAAACGCTCCTTACATCTCCCCATAAATGGAAGCCCGAGTTAAGTTGCGGCACATAACTATAATGCCCTTTACCATCCCC
>JANXTT010000129.1 GCA_025352225.1 Mucilaginibacter sp.
ACTTTGTGCAGTTTTATCGAAGATTAAAAAAACGGATAATATTATCTAAACCAAAAACAACGACTATTATATTAAATTTTAAATTACACTGATTCCATTTAAAAAATCGTAATTAAACTACTATTTTATAATTGAATTTATTTATTATTGCATCTATGGATTCTAAAGTGACAAATAAATTATATAATCTACAAGCTATCCGGGGGTTTGCTGCATTATCAGTTTGCTTTCATCATGGCGGAATTTTATTAAACATCCCCCATAAGGATATCGTATTTGACTCTGTTGTTGGAGCTATCGGAGTTCCATTATTTTTTATTATTAGTGGGTTTATAATGCACCATACAACTAACAATCTAGTTGGTAGCCCGATAACTAACATGAAAAATTTTCTACTAAAAAGATTTATTAGAATAATGCCCCTTTTTTATTTTTCAGCGGTTTGTATTTTTTTAATATATCATAATACAATAATTGCAAATTTCACAACCAACTTAAATAACACGATCCACTTTTTGTTGTTTATGCCACTTTTTACTAGTAAAACTGGCCCGGCATATGGTTTTGGGATGCTTCCAACCGTCTGGAGTTTAAATTATGAAATGTTTTTTTACGTATTGTTTGCTTTAAGTTTGCTCTTTGTTAGTAAGAGATATGTGTTTTTATATGGTTTATTTTTTATTTTGGTATTTGCAATTCCATTATTATTGGTAGGACAGTTTTCATTTGGCTCCGATATTTACTATAACTATCATTTTAAGTATTTAAATTTCTTTACCAACCCTGTTTTATTGCTTTTTATTACCGGAGTAATTATATCTGAAATAGTAACCAAAATAAAAATAAAAAAGCAATTCGCATATTTATCTATTGTAACAACATCAATCTTCTTTTTACTCTACTATATAAAGGTTATACCTTACTTTAAATTAGCAGATTTAATTATATGCGGAAGCTTTATATTTTCAATATTACTATTGGATTTGAATACAAATGTGACTCCTCCAAAATGGTGCATTTACTTGGGTGATATCTCATACTCAATATATTTGATTCACTTTTTGATCTTTATTTATCTTCCACTCCTTATAAATAAAAGCCCTATCCATAAATTAACTACATCTTGGTTTTTTTTAATAGTAGGATTTGTTGTAGTAATTTTAGTTTCGTCAATAACGTATGAAATAATAGAAATACGATTTACTAAATATCTGAAGCAAAAATTTTTTAGATCTAAAACTCAGATCAGTTAATTCCATAAAACATTATGGGGTAATGAAGGTAATGTAAGGCATTAAAACAACATGTAATTAAGCATAATTATGTATTTAAAGGTTTTATTTTTATCAATCATCTTATTTACTTTAACTTGATGTCATCTTAAATATAGAAATCGCTTTAAAACTTCTGTAAAGTGGCTCCCTGATATGGATTGCTATTTAAAATAGCTTTTACCAATTGCCAGAATTTGCATTATCCAATAAAAATCACAAAAAAGCAACTTTTTATCGTCAATACTGTATAACACTATTAAAACAATGTATGCGGGCCGTCAATCCAAAATGCATGTTATGGCGTATATTACACAACACTAATACCCTGGTAATTTATGGATGAAACTGTTAGAGTATTAGCAGTTAAAAGATTTGAACATCTAAACCTGCAGCTTGGCAACGAATTACAGGACTTGATAGCTATGGCTTCAGAAATTTGTGATATGCCCATCGCGTTATTGACCCTACTTGACGAAGATACCCAATGGATAAAGGCATCCATAGGCACTGATGTACAAACCACCCCGCGCGAGGTAACCTTTTGCACACACGCTATTCAACAAGAAGATATATTTATTGTTCCCGACGCGCTATTGGATGAGCGCTTTATTAATAACCCGCTTGTAACGGAGCACAAAATCAGGTCGTATGCCGGTGCGCCCCTTGTTACACATGATGGTATTATGCTGGGTACCTTATGTGTTATTGACCAGCAGCCGCACGCGTTATCCACACACCAGCAGGGGATGCTTAAAATGTTATCCAAGCAGGCCATTAATATAATGGAACTCAAATTAAGCCAGGAACTGCTTGAAAAGAACCAACGTGAAGTTGAACTACAGCGACAAACGATAAAATCAGCCGAGATCAGGCTACGGTCGTTTTTTGAAACTTCCTCCAATCTGCATGTACTTTTAGGCAAAAATGGCGAAGTGCTGGATTTTAACAAAACGGCACATAATTTTATAAAAAGCGTACACCAGATTAATATTAGTCGTGGCGACCAATTGGTTACCTATATGGACCCATTGTTTGTGGAGGAGTTTAACGAAAAGTATAACATGGCCCTTACCGGCGAAAAATGCATGGCAACCGGCGAAACAGACTATGCCGGTAAAGGGAAGATATACTGGGAAGCTGCTTTTGAACCCGCATGGAATAACGAAAACGAAATTATAGGTATATCGTATCTGGTGCGTAATATTACAGACCGTAAAATTTATGAACAAAAAATAGTTGATCAGAATACGTCGCTTATCAACATAGCCTACATACAATCGCACGAATACCGTGGCCCGTTATCATCCATTATGGGTATGATGGGGCTAATTAAACAGGAAGATTACCAGCCCCCGGTAGAGTACCTGCAACTACTGGAAGCAGCCATAAACAACCTCGACGAAAAAATACACCAGGTTGTTAGTCATGTTAATTACCTTCAGGAAAAACGTTTTTAAAAATATAAATTTTGTATTTTAAATGTAAAAATCTTGTTATACGCATACTAAAAAGTACGTATCTGTAAACATATTGCAAAAACGGTTAAAACATTTGAACTTATTAAGTACTTTCGAGTCAAAACAATATCTAGGTTTTAATGTTGTATAATAAAGTGCGGTTATGGAAATAAATTACTCAAAAAATCATGTATTAAAGATAAGTTTTGGCCTCTTATTTATCTTTACTGCAACTTTTGTTAGCTTAAAGGTTTTATTCCATACCAAAACCAGTGTTGATGTTAGCGACGTAGAAATAAAACTACCTACATCGGCTAATACTGTTAAGATAGGCTCAACACAAACAGCGGTTATTACCGCGCTGGGTAAGCCTAAACAGATTTCTAAATATTCGTCGCAAACCAACTACAAACAAGGCACGGTATTGAATTACAATGGAGCAAAATTTTATTTTGTACAAAATAAACTAGCTAATTTCGAAATTACTTCTCATAAATACATTGTAGGCCTGGCCAGCACCAACAAATATAACGCTATAGGCAATTCAACTACCGATTTACCACGCATTAAAATAGAAGCTAACGCCGCTATGCTAAGTGTTAAAGACGCGGATATCACAACAGACCAGGTGCTGGAGTACGACATTAACGATAGCGGTAAAGTAACTAAAATAGCCTATACCGATTATTAAGCTTAACGGGCCATTAACCGGGCCACATATTTACCAATAATATCAAATTCCAGATTTACAATTGACCCTGCACGTACCTGTTGTAAATTAGTATGCATGTAAGTATAAGGTATAATAGCCACCGAAAAATAATTAGAGCCAGAGTTTACCACAGTTAAGCTGATGCCGTTTATACAGATAGAGCCTTTCTCCACGGTCACGTTGCCGCTGGTTGCATCGTACTCAAACGTATATTCCCAACTGCCGGCAAGCTCTTTATAAACCGTACAGGTAGCAATTTGGTCAACATGGCCCTGCACAATATGGCCATCAAGGCGGGCATTTAATTGCATACAGCGTTCCAAGTTAACTAAATCACCAACGGCCAGGCTGCCTATATTTGTTTTATTAAGCGTCTCGGCAATGGCGGTAACGGTATGGCTGCCATCGCCCAGCGCAATAACAGTTAAACATACCCCATTATGCGCCACCGACTGATCTATCTTTAACTCCCCCGCCATAGCCGATGCTACCGTGATATGCAAATTACCCTGATGGGGCTGCAAGTGAATAACTTTACCTAACGTTTCAATAATTCCTGTGAACATAGTGCTGGTGCCCTTGTAAGGGGATGTTTTGTTTGCTAAATTAAAGATATAATAGTATAATTCCCGAAAGTTTCATAAAAGTCATCTATAATAATTGGCTCTGCCAATCCCAATTGTCCAAAAATTTCTCGAGTTTTCAAGATCATCCTCAATCGAAGATTTATTAGACATCTGGAATCGAACCCGCGCTACTATTTTTTATATGCCATATTAAGGCTCCTACAACTATAAGCCACATTGTCTTTAGGCCAAGCAGCTCAATTTCCCCTACTCCAATGGCAAGGTAAAATAAAAAGTACTGCCCACCCCTACTTCGCTTTCTACCCATATTTTACCGCCGTGGCGTTCTACAATTTCGGCGGTTAGGTAAAGGCCGATGCCAAAGCCGGATATGGTTTGGGTATGCTTACTTTCTACGCGGTAATACCGTTCAAACAGTTTCTCAATATCTTGTGGTTTAATACCCATGCCCTCATCTTTAACGCTTACCTGCGCCATATTATCAATCAGCTCGCATTTTACCTGTATAGTTTTACCTTTTGGCGAATATTTAACGGCGTTACTGAGCAGGTTTGAAATTACCGAACCTATCTTATCCTGATCTGCCAGAAGCGGGATAGGCTGGCAGGGGAAAAAGTGGATAGCATGGGTAGCTATGGTCATCTTTGTTTCCTCGATCATATCTTTTATAAGTTCGTTCAGGTTAAACTCCTGCTTTTCCAAATGTATCTTACCCGATTCTAAGCGCGATACATTTAAAAAACTATTGATCAGCGTACTCATTTTCTTTACCTGATGGTTTACCTTACCTAACGCGTCGGCAGTAAAAGTATCGTTGCTTTTTTTAGCTTTAGAGTGCAGCAGCTGCACATAAGCGCTGAGCGAGGTAAGTGGTGTTTTAAGTTCATGACTTACCATTCCTATAAAATCGTTTTTTCTGATCTCGTCCTGCTTTTGTTCTGTTATATCAATCATCAATCCCGAAAAATGGGATAAATTACCATCAGAATCCGCATAAGCCCGGCCAACTGCCCTCACCCAACGCAGCTTTTGGTTGTGGTGGCCAATAAGCGGATGCTCAAACTCGTAATTTTCACCTTTGGTAACAGAGGCCTCCACCAATGTAACCGCCCGCTCTCTGTATTCTTCGGGAATGCATTCTACAAGCGCGTCAATGGTTAACTCTTCGTCGGGGTTAAAACCGTATAATTCCTTCATCCTGGACGACGGTATAAACTCGCGGGTTTTTATATCAATATACCAAGTACCAGCCTTACCAGCCTCAATGGAGAAACGCAGCATTTCTTCGGCGCGTTGTAATTCTTTCCTCGCTACAACTTGTTCGGTTATCTCGTTAGCAACCACCATAATGGAGATAGTTGCGCCTTGATGATCCTTTATCGGCTTATATATAAAGTTGGTGTACACCTCAACCAAATTACCATCTTGCTCTAACAGCGCCTTTACTTCATTGCCATAAAAAGGCTGGCCGCTGGTAAATACATCATCCAATATTTGCAGGAAAGGTTGCCCAGCAAGTTCAGGCAAGGCAATGTACAGGGGTTTACCTATTATTGAATTATCCTTGCCCCAAATTTTCAATACCTTATTATTGGCCGACTCTACTAAAAGCTCACGCCCGGTAAATATAGCGATGGCCACCGGTGCATCTGCAATCATATATCGGATGCGGCTCTCGCTTTCGGCAAGGTTTATAACCATGCTTTCCAGGTTCTCCTGTATTTCGGCCAATTCTTTGTTGATTGTTGCAAGCTCTTCGTTTGATGCAGCCAGTTCTTCGTTAGTTGCCTTAACTTCTTCTATTAAAGCCTGATGTTCCTCATAACTTTGTTCGAGCGATTTTCTAACTTCTACTTTTTCAGTAATATCTTCGGCAGCTACAATAATTCCGCACACGTTGCCTTCGTTATCAAACATGGGGTCGTAAAAAAAGCTGACATACTTTTTAATTGGGCCATTGGGCGAATCTAAATGAAACACCTCCTCTTCCTGAGCATGGCTAGTTGCGGTAGTATATACCTGGTTTAATAAGGCAGGAAAAGGCTGGTCAGCTATTTCTGGCAATACCTCTAATAAGGTGTAGCCGGTAATTTGATCAAGCGGTTTATCCCACATATTAGCTATTTGCTGATTGGCCATTTCAATTTTAAACTCGGGGCCCCTTAATATCATTAAAGCGTAAGGCGCGTTCATTACCAAGTGGCGCAAACTTGATTCGTTTTCGGCTATCTTGTGTTTAGAGCGGACGGTGTCAGTAATTTCGATCCCAAAAACCAAAATCCCATCAACCTGGTTATAGGCGTCAAGCCGGGCCTGGTAAATAAAATTGAAGTATCTGTCTATAACAGGCCCGCCATCGGTATAGGCCAATGGAATCAGCAACTCCTTACCCTCAAAAGGTTTTCCCGTATTATAAACGTCGTGTAAAATATCAGCTATAGGTTGCCCTATGATCTCTGGAATGGCATCAAATACCGACCTGCCTAATAACTCCCTTCCCGGAAAAAGCTGCTGGTACGCCGGGTTTACTAATTCAAAAACCAAATTTTTTCCATCCAGTATACAAATAGCAGCCGGTGCCTGCATAAAAAACCGATGAAGCCTGTCGCTCTGCCTTTTAGCTTCGGCCTGGGCAACCTTAAGTTCATTAGTGCGGGTATAAATGCGGTTTTCCAGTTGGTTATTCAGGTCGAGCAGGTTCCGCTGAGATTGCCTTAATTCTTCATTAATCACGCTTACCTCTTCGTTAGCAGTGGTTAATTCTTCGCCTGTTGCAGCCAGTTCTTCGTGTAATTCATCCTCTTTGTTTCTGATAGCTTCAATTGCATGGCGGGTAAGTTGCTGCTGCGTTTTATCGTACGATGTAATCATGAGATATTCTACCTCACCATT
This sequence comes from Mucilaginibacter sp., assembly GCA_025352225.1. Taxonomy (GTDB): domain Bacteria; phylum Bacteroidota; class Bacteroidia; order Sphingobacteriales; family Sphingobacteriaceae; genus Mucilaginibacter. The sequence goes on from JANXTT010000129.1 coordinate 6,923, forward strand.
AGCTGATATGGGCATAATTTCTACTTGCCACCAGCTTGGTTTAAAATTTATACCATCGTCTGCTAAAATATCGTAGCGTAAAACAGGTAATTTAATGGTGCCGTTCTCTTGTAATGCACGGTAGAGGCCTTTTAAAAGCACGTTGTATTCCGTTTGGCGGCCTTCATCCTCGGGATTAAACATTTCCAATATACCCTTGCCGGTAATGTCTTGTCCAACAGTATTGGTGGCTATTTTATGCTGGTCGTTGTTAAATAAAATTGTGAAATGGGGGGCATCTGCCTTTAATATTACGCTTGGAGCTGATGATTTATTAAAAACAGTTTTAAATATAGATTCTTGTATGGATGACATAAAAAGCAACGGTAGAAGAAAAAAATTAATTAATTATCAAAAAATTATTATCCTATAAGGATTTAAAATGAAAAATGTTGTTAAAAGATTAAAATATTTCTTTAAAAAACATTTTTATAATAATCCATGTATTATAGATAGAATGTAAAAACTAATTATAAACCATGGAATATATATCCACGGTTTATATATTTGCGGTATGAAAATAGAAGATGAAATAAAGCATCAGTTCGTATCGCCCCAGCATAGGGTAGGGACAAATATTATTTTCACTGCCAATTGGTTATTAAACAAAATAGCTACTTTATTAAAGCCTACCGGCTTATCGTTACAACAACTTAACGTATTAAGCATTTTAAACGGGCAACCCGGGCATGTGGCTACGGTAAATTTGATTAAGGATCGGTTGATAGATCGTATGCCCAACGTGTCGCGGCTGTTAAATAAACTAATGGAAAAGGGTTTGATAGAAAAAGAACGAAACCTTTCTGACCAGCGCGTTGTTTATATAAAACTTACCGCCGAAGGAGAAAAACTAAGAATTAAAGGCAGGGCTTTATTAAATGAAGGCTATTTTGATATTGGCGACGAACGGGCCAATATGCTGAATGATCTGCTAGAAAAAATAAGGGAGTAAAAAAATTTAATTTATTATAATCCCGGGATTATAAATCCACGGTTCTAGTTTTAACATATAGGATAAATAATTTAACATACATCTATTATAAATAAAAAATGAAAGTTTTAATTGTATTAACATCGCATAGTGAGCTTGGCAACACAGGTGAAAAAACTGGTTTCTGGGTAGAAGAGTTTGCCGCGCCATATTATGTTTTGGCAGATGCAGGCATCAATATTACCATAGCGTCGCCAAATGGAGGCCAACCCCCTATTGACCCTAAAAGTGAATTGCCCGACTTCCAGACGGATGCTACCCATCGTTTTGACGCGGATACTGCCCTGAAAGAAAAGTTGGCTAATACTGTAAAACTAAGTACAGTAAATGCGGCCGACTATGATGCTGTATTTTATCCGGGTGGCCACGGCCCATTATGGGATTTGGCAAATGATGAAAACTCCATTAAACTGATAGAAGCGTTTGCTGTGCAGCACAAGCCTGTTGCGCTGGTATGCCATGCTCCGGGAGTATTGATAAAAGTAAAAACAGCCAATGGCGACCCTTTAGTAAAAGGCAAACAAGTTACCGGCTTTACCAATACCGAAGAAGAAGCTGTACAACTAACCAACATTGTACCCTTTTTAGTTGAAAATGAGTTAAAAAACCTAGGTGGGATATATAGCAGGGGAGCCGATTGGGGTTCGTATGTAAAAAGAGATGGCTTGCTAATCACCGGGCAGAACCCGGGTTCATCAGCCGCGGCGGCAAAAGAATTATTGGATGCCTTAAATACTAAATAACCTATAAAAAACAAATAAAATGAAAGCAGTAAAAGCCTATGCAGCCCTTGGTGCTGATAAACCATTACAGCCACATGAGTTAGACCGCCGCGAACCAGGTGCCGGTGATGTGGAGATCAAGATATTATACTGTGGTGTATGCCACTCTGACATCCATACCGCGCGTAACGAATGGGGAGGATCAAAATACCCGGTAGTGCCCGGCCACGAGATTGTGGGTACAGTAACCCGTGTTGGCGATGGCGTAACCCGCTTTAAAGCTGGTGATACGGTTGGCGTGGGATGTTTTGTAGATTCGTGCGGGCATTGCAATAGTTGTGAGGATGATCAGGAACAATATTGTGAGAATGGCCATACCCAGACCTACAATTCCTTATCTCAGGATAAAAAAACCATTACCTATGGTGGTTATTCGAGCCATATTGTGGTTACCGAGAAATTTGTTCTGAACGTGTCTGACAAGTTACCTTTAGAAAAAGTTGCGCCATTGTTATGCGCTGGTATCACCACCTATTCGCCGTTAAAACACTGGAATGTTAAAAAGGGCGATAAATTGGCCGTTTTAGGTTTGGGCGGTTTGGGCCATATGGCTGTTAAGCTAGCATCGTCAATGGGTGCCGAGGTTACTGTATTAAGCCGATCTGCAGGTAAAGCCAAAGATGCCGAACAACTTGGCGCGCACCATTTTGAGCTTACCAGCAATAAAGCTAATATGCAACGGCTGGCAAAAAGCTTCGATTTTATTATCGATACGGTATCGGCACCGCATAATTATAACGATTACCTGCCGCTGCTGCGTACCAATGGTATAATGATATTGCTGGGTGCACCGCCTAAACCATCAGAAGTGCAGGCTTTCCATTTAATTGGCGGCCGCCGCAGTTTAGTAGGGTCGTTAGTTGGCGGATTGAAAGAGACCCAGGAAATGCTGGATTATTGCGCCGAACATAACATTACATCGGATGTGGAAATGATCAACATTGACCAAATAAACGAAGCCTACGAACGTACCCTTGCCGGGGATGTGCATTATCGTTTTGTTATTGATATGGCATCGTTAAAATAGGTTTTTGCGAGTTGGTCTTTAGTTGTGAGTTGTTGGTTGTGGGTTGCGAGTTAAAATAGTTTATTGAAAAATGCTTCTAACTAAAAAAGACTAGCAAACCCGGAACACACAGCTAGTAAAAAGTTAAAAGCAGAAAGCTAAAAGCAGAAAGCAGAAAGCTAAAAGTGCGTTGGTTGTCATTCTGAGCCTGTCGAAGAACGGCGCGCAGAGGCCATACACACCATGCTTCGACAGGCTCAGCATGACAACCCTTTTTTAAAAGCAGAAAGTAATAAAAGCAATTCGCAACCGGCAACCCATAACTCATAACCCACAACTGGCAACTCGCAACCCAAAACCCACAACCCGCAACCCGCAACCAAAAAAACTGGCAACCCAAAACTAAAGCACCTTCCTGTTCTTAACCCAATCTGATTTTTGTTCCGCTGCGGTTGTTGCTGATACGGGAGCTTTTTTATTTAACAGGGCATTCATAACCAATGCCGCTATCAAAGCCTCGTCTTCGCTTTCGGCATCAAGTACCCCGGGGGTAAAATATTTTTTCACGAAGTGCGTATCAAAGTTACCCGATATAAAGGCCGGGTGCTGCATTACAAACTTGCCAAAGCCCAGCGTGGTGGTTATCCCGGTAATCTGGTATTCGTCAATAGCGCGAACCATGCGGTCAATAGCTTCTGTTCTGTTTTTACCGTAGGTAATGAGCTTGGCTATCATAGGGTCGTAGTAAATAGGTATTTCCATGCCTTGTTCAAAGCCATCGTCAACCCTAACGCCAGGGCCCTGTGGGGTTTTGTACGTTTGGAGCGTGCCAATATCCGGAAGGAAATCATTAACCGGATCCTCGGCATAAACACGGAGTTCTATGGCGTGGCCGCGTATCTCCAGGTCGGGCTGATTAAAACTAATGGGCAGGCCACGGGCTATGTTAATTTGCTCTTTAACCAGGTCAATGCCGGTAATAAGTTCCGAAACCGGATGCTCCACCTGCAGGCGCGTATTCATTTCCAAAAAATAAAAGTTGAGCTGCTCATCCATAATAAACTCCACCGTACCGGCGCCTGTATAATTTACCGACCGGGCCACATCAACGGCGCATTTGCCCATTTGCGCCCTTACCTGGGGCGTAAGTATGCTGGATGGTGCTTCCTCTATCACTTTTTGGTGGCGGCGTTGTACCGAGCATTCGCGCTCAAAAAGGTGCACAATATTGCCGTGGGTATCGCCCAAAACCTGGATCTCGATATGACGTGGCGATTGTACGTAACGCTCTATAAATACAGAGCCATCGCCAAAAGCCGAGATCGCTTCTGATACGGCGAGCTGCATTTGTTCCTCAAAATCTTCAACCCGCTCTACAACGCGCATCCCCTTGCCCCCGCCACCTGCCGCAGCTTTAATTAATATGGGGAAACCAACTTCAACGGCACGGTTTTTAGCATCCGGAATATCGGTAATAGCTTCCTCTGTGCCGGGTACCATAGGAATATTATATTTAAGAGCGGCCGCTTTGGCGGATAGCTTATTGCCCATTACCTCCATAGCCTCGGGGGATGGGCCAACAAGTATCAGCCCGGCATCGCGCACCTGACGGGCAAAAGCGGCATTCTCCGAAAGGAAACCATAACCGGGATGTATGGCCTCGGCACCTGTTAACCGGCAGGCCTCAATAATTTTACTACCCACCAGGTACGACTGGCTTGATGGCGCGGCACCAATATGTACCGCCTCATCGGCATAACGTACGTGCAGGGCATGGCGGTCGGCATCCGAGTATACGGCTACCGTTTTTATACCCATTTCGCGTGCCGAACGCATTACCCGCAGGGCTATTTCGCCACGGTTAGCTATGAGGAGTTTCTTCATGATCAAATATAATGGTTTGAGATTAATGGAGAAAGGTATAGTGAATGACTATTTTGGCTTATTATGGAACGCGTGAGCGTAATAAACACGGCAAGTTTATCTGTAAATGATATACATCTCCGGATAATCAACAGCAAATTTCAAAGCATATTTACTACCTACCTTAAATTCGCCATTACCATTGTATACTTCTTGTTGAATTTTTACATAGTTATCATAATACTCTATAACTGCATAGGTTTTAGGCCCGCCACATGTATTGTGTATACTTACACCTGTTACTAATGCCTCGGTTGTAATTGTTGGTTGAGTATTCAGTATATTTACAATACGGTTATCTGCTAGATCTGAGATCAAGATCATATTCACCGCACAAGCCCCTGTAATTGTAAAGGCAAAAGCCAATATGCGAATTACATATTTTAACCACCCTATACGGTTTTTTTTGTACCCTGTTTTTTTTGATTTTGAAAGAAACAGTTTAAGTAGTAGAAAAGACAAAATACTCCATCCCACTATTAAGAATAAAAATACAATAGTGGTGACTATACTATTATTAATATACCCATAATAAAAATACCGTTTTGAACCCGAGGTTACACATAAAACTCCTAAGATGAAAAATTTAATATTAAGTATTTTGAGCTTCCTTTCAATACATTCCAAGCGTTCTTCCCTGGTCATTTACTTATATATATTTTTTAGGTGTTTATGGCATAGGCTGCAGGCCTTCCCACTTTACTTTCCATTTGCCGTTTTTAGGGAAGCCTGGGTTTTTAGTTTTGCAGCCATCCCAGCCGGCACACATCAGGGCTACGGCAGTTAATAAGCCACCGTTGCCGGGCAGATAGATCCGCAGGCGATCGTCCTGATAGTTATGCCCGTTGGCCAGATAGGTATTGGTTTTCACGTTCATAAACAGGGCGTCAACCGCTTTATCAGGTAAACCCAGGCGGGTGGCTGTCATGGCTGTCATCGGGAAATCCCAACCCCAGGTATCGGCCCAGGTCCAGGTGTTCCATATCAGGTCGAAGGTTTTTTTCATCACCTTTTTATCAAGCATCTTACTTTCGGGCAACATGCCGTAAGCACCTAATACCGATGGATGGTCGGTTTTATATTTAGGATTGGTGTATGAATCAGGCACACTTTCGGCGGCCAGGTAAACACCCTTCTGTTTGGGCAATGCCGATAATTTGGCCAGCACGGCATCCCATTGGGCGTTGCGTTGCAAGCCAGCACGCTGCCGCCATTGCTGGGCGGCTTGCAGGGCCCAGTTCCAGTAAGCAAGCTCGTAGGTGGGGTTATAAGTATCTTCGGGTTTATAACGTTCTTGTGCTGGTATAAGCGCCGGCCCTAATACATATCTCTTTTTTACGGTATCGTAGGTAGTATACGAGGCCATAAAATCCGCGGTAGCGAAAACAAGATCCTTATATTTATCTATCGTAGCCTTGTCCGGATGATCGCGGTAAGCCAGCTCTGCAAAGGTGATAAAGTGGGGCTGCTGCCAGATGAGCATGGCACCAACTGACGATGGGCTTTCATTACCCTTCGGATCGGTCATTTTTGGCCAGCGCACGCCATCAAAACCCTGACGAGCGGCGATGCCTTTAGCTCGGTTTTGTATTTTACTGTACCATGCCATACTGTTTTCCAACAGGCCGGGGCGGCCCCATAGCGGGTAATGTGCTCCATGCCACCAGTGCATTTCCAAATGCGGCTTACCATACCAGCTGTTGTAGGTAAGGCCGGTTTCCTGTGGGGGATAAGCCCCTGAGCATTGTATTTTGGTGAGGTATTCCGACAGGATGATACGCCTTTCCAGTTCGCTGGCCCGGGTATCGGTACTGCCTTCAAAATCAATGGCCCCGCCGCTGTTCCAAAAGGCCTGCCAGGCTGTAGTACTATTAGCCTGTGTTTCGCTAAACAACGGGATGTCGGTTTTGATTTTAGTTTCGGTAAAGGCACAGCTCAACTCAAACGTATCAGAACTTACATCGGGCGAAACCACAAAATAATGCGGCTCTTTTTGATTAATAACGGCCTGACCAGACCATACCAGCGAAGCAAAATACGATGCGGAATCGAGTTGGTGTTTAATTGTAGCACGGTCGTTGCCGGATGTGGTAATGGTGGTTTTATGCTTTTGCGGATCTTTAAAGTTATTGCCTGCATCGGCCCAATCGCCGGTGGGATATGCAAAGCGGAGCTTTATTTTTAAACGGCCCTGCTGTATTAATTTTGATTTGATATGAACAGCAATCAAATCCATATCCTGGTGGCAAGTGGTTAGTACCTCAACAGGGATACCCTGAATTACAAATATACTTATGATTTGGCCTGTCCATAAATTGAGCACTTGTTTTATGTTTTTAATATCTGCTACTTTTACCGGGCTGCCATTTTTATCGAATATTTCCAAACCCAAATTACCCAGTTGCAACCGGTGAACATTTTGCCTATACCAGTTAGCGGCGTCCTGTTTACGTTTAGGGTCGTTCCATTGCACGCTGTAACTTACTTTGCGCCCCTGCTGGTTATACTCTTTTAACGATTCGTCAAACTTATAGCCAACGGTATCTTTAAAGGTATCCCAACCCCATTCTGACTGTGTACCCAATGGTACACCTTTTTGATAAGCATCAGGGAAGGTTTGCAACCCGGTAGCATCAACAGTAAAGGCAAACCGGCCATTGCCAACCGAAAGTGACGACAGCGAATCTATTTTGTTGATCACCACATTATGCCTGTCAACCACCGCCTTTCGGTTAATAGGTATTTGCGCTATTGCGGATATGCTGAAAAGGAGAAAAAATAAAAGTTGCTTTATAGCCTTAGCGCGGTAGCTCATAAATGTAAAGTTGATGCTCAAATTTATTAATAAAACTTGTTATTGCAGTACGAAGCAATGTTACTGAATTAACCTTAGCTTAGTACTTTAATGTTTTACTAACTCATTTAAATAAACTTCCAAATTAGTATAGCCCTGTTTCAAGGCATTGCCATCTGTAGCATCATCAGGGTTAAGGGCATGGCTTTTTTCCCAGGCATCGGGTATGCCGTCGCCATCAGTATCCGGTAACGGAATGCCTGTTTCCATAGCACCCTGCCCGCCTGCATCGGCTTCGCTTTTGAATATCTTACCCTCCTTGCCTAGCGATTTTAAATAACCAATAATGCGGTTATCAATTGCATCGCGGTGTAATGAGGCACCAGCTTCTTTCAGCACCGTTTTATAGGCATCTACGGCATCCTCGGCAGTTACGTTAGGGGTAAAATTAGGCTTATTTTGCAAGGTAGCTCCTTTAACAGAGGTTGAATCGACAATTATGGCTGGTTTAACTTTGGTGCTTACAAAATCACTGTCTACAACCAAGCGGCCATTTAATATGCCGTCCTTATTGATATCAATATAATTGCCCCGATGGTAAACATGATCGGTGGTACTAAACATACCCAAAAAAGCATGCCCTGAATTTGGCCCGGCAATAAAATAATTACCGATAACATCCTGATAATGCATGGCACCCGAGTGGCCGCCTACTAAACCATTTACGCCCCAGTTATATATTATATTGTTAACATATTCAATACCTGCTTTAGCTTTTGGGTTACGGCTTTGATTATCTATCCATAAGCAATGGTGAACGGTTACATGATGCGGATCTTCAAACAGGGCACCAAAACGCTGTGGGTCAATAGGTTCGCCAATGAGGCAGTATTGAAGCGTTATATCAGATGTACCCTTGATATGAAAGTTATCCCAACGGCCCCATTCTACCGATACATGGTCAAATATTACATCCCTGACATTATCAGCCACTACGGTGCACGCCCCTTTGGGCATATTGATACTTCCCCGGAAACGGATATACCTGATGATGCTGTTACTTGAGAATGACACTCCATTACCATAAACCACAATGCCATAGCCGGGCGCGCTTTGCCCGGCTATGGTTATATTTGCCGCTGCCGATATTTTTTCTTTGATAGGTATTACTCCGCTCACATCAAATACGATGGTACGCCCGGCATTACTTACCGCGTCGCGGAAAGAACCAGGCCCCGCGTCGTTCAGGTTGATTACATGGTATACTGAACCGCCCCTGCCGCCTGTTGCAAACCGGCCAAAACCTTCGGCACCCGGAAATGCCAATTGACGGGCATTTGCATTAACGGCCTGTACTATAACAAACAAACCAGCAAATAGCACCTTACTAAAACCGCATAATTGAGGCAACTTATGGTTCATCATTTTAGAGATATTATCAGGTTTAAAGTACATGGCAATATCGGTTTTATTGATAAATAAACAGGGGCTTTTTAATGCATTAATGTTGTTACATTATATTAATTTATTTCTTATATTTATAAGAAAAATCGAAGCCTATTAAATAAATCTTGCTGCCCATTTCTGTAATCTTTAGTTATTGAACTGTAATTTAAAAGCTCCATAATAAGATACTCAAGTTCAAAAAAAATGGCGTAAACAGAGGCCTATCCCAATCATTTACTGGGCCAAAAAAGGCCTTTCGTGGTTTGGTAACCATTGTAATACCGATGCATCATTACCTAACCAACGTCAAAATGCTATAACATCATATATATTTTCAACTTAGCAACAACCCTAAATTATGAACCTAAAATCACGCCCTTGCTAATCATGAGCTTGATATTAACTAGCTTTTTAAATTATCCAACTGCGAAAATTTTATCCCACAAAAGTAAAAAAAGCGCGTCATCATCAGTTAAAGCAACGGCGAACATAAATGCACCGCATATTGCTATGGTTTTTGTACAAGGCGGTAGCTTTAAAATGGGCAGCGACACTGTCTATAACGCTCAAAAACCTCACCTGGTAACCTTAAGTAATTTTTATATAGGCAAGTACGAGGTAACGCAAACGCAGTGGCTTGCGGTTATGGGTACTAACCCGTCGAGGTTTAGCGATTGTACTGAATGCCCGGTTGAAAAAGTGAGTTACGATGCTGCACAGGAATATATTAGCAAGCTGAATAAAATAACCGGAAAAACTTATCGGTTACCAACAGAGGCGGAGTGGGAATACGCTGCCCGGGGAGGCAATAAAAGCAAAAACTACGTTTATAGTGGTAGTAATAATATAAAAGATGTAGGATGGTATGTGGACAATGCAGATTATTTTACCCACCCCATAGGTCAAAAGTTGCCCAATGAGTTAGGCATATACGATATGACAGGTAATGCAATGGAATGGTGCCAGGATTGGTATGATGCAGCATATTATGCAAGTAGCCCTGTAGAAAACCCGCAAGGCCCATCTACAGGTACTGAAAGAGTTTTACGGGGTGGGAGTTTTTTATTCGAAGCCTCAACTAACTTGGTTGCATACCGCACCTATAAGATCTCAACATATACCCATGGCGGTATTGGTTTCCGATTAGTTTTAGTACCTTAACCATATCTGTTTTCTAAGTAGTAACAAACCTAATTATGACGCCTAAAATCACAACCTTGCTAATCATCATTCTGGTAGTAACCAGCTTTTCAAATTACTCAACTGCACAAGGTTCATCCCTTCAAAGCAAAATTGGCGTATCATCAACCATTACACCAACGGCAATTAAAGATACAACAAAGACAAACACACCGGATATTGCTATGGTATTTGTACAAGGCGGCAGCTTTAAAATGGGTAGCGAAACAATTGATGGTGCTTCAAAACCCCATCAGGTAACATTAAGTAATTTTTACATAGGTAAGTACGAGGTTACGCAAGCGCAGTGGCTGGCTGTTATGGGTACTAACCCGGCATCACAGCCTAATTGCCGTGATTGCCCGATAGAAAACGTGAGTTACGATGATGTACAAACCTATATTGGCAAACTGAATAAATTAACCGGAAAAACCTATCGGTTACCTACAGAGGCCGAGTGGGAATACGCCGCCCGCGGAGGCAATAAAACCAATAATTACACTTATAGTGGCAGTAACAACATTGACGATGTAGGATGGTATATGGACAATGCAGATTTTATTACCCACCCCGTTGGGCGAAAGCTGGCCAATGAGCTAGCTATAAATGACATGACAGGTAATGTAATGGAATGGTGCCAGGACTGGTATAATGCAGATTATTATGCAAATAGCCCTGTACAAAACCCGCAAGGCCCATCTACAGGTACTGAAAGAGTTATACGGGGCGGGTATTTTATATTCGATGCCAACCAATGCTTGGTTGCTAACCGCCACTCCTACCCCCCGATACATGCTCATGTCAGTATTGGTTTACGACTAGTTTTAGTGCGTTAATCAAACCTGTTTTTAATAATATATAGGCTAATTGCCGACATGTACAAACAGGTACTTAAGGTTTTCTTTCAATATATACCGATGGGCAATACAACATAGGCAAAGATCGTTACCTTTGGTAAAAATAATTATCATATGACAAAAACAAAACTTACCATCAACAATAACGGGTCGGTAAAAATAGAAGGCGATTTTGAGATAGTAGATATGCAGGGCAATAATTACGGGCTGCAAGGCAGAACCGTTGTTTCTGTTTGCCGTTGCGGATTATCGGCTAATAAACCTTTTTGCGATGGATCGCATAAGGGCCATTTTGAGCATGATGCCCAGGCATTTGACTTGCCTCCACGTAAGGTATAATTACACTGTTTTTATTTAAAAAAAAAAGCCCCCGACCAGGATATGGAACAGGGGCTTTTTGCATTAATGTGATAGGTTAAAATTACGATTTATGCCATCAGCGGCATTTTAAAGAACTATATTTTTGCTTACCCGGATATCTTTTGATGAACTACCGACAAGTATATTATACTGACCAGCATCGGCTACCCAGGTATTTTTTTTATCATCATAATACGAAAACGCATCCTTATTAAGCGTTACGCTAACTTCCTTACTTTCGCCGGGTTGCAAAAACACTTTTTTAAATGCTTTTAACTCTTTGTCGGGCCGCTCAACCAAGTGCAATACTTGTTTTACGTAAACTTCTACCACTTCGGCACCCGCAACTTTACCGGTATTCTTTACCATTAGTTTAACTATAGCTTGTTTACCCGCTCCCTTTTGAACATTCATTTTATCATATTTAAAGGTTGTGTAAGATAAACCATGGCCAAAAGCAAACTGGGGCTCAACTTTGTAGGTATCAAAATAACGATAGCCTACAAAAATACCTTCGTTATAATGTACCGTTCCATTCACGCCCGGAAACTCGCCTAACTTATGCGCGGGAGAGTCTTCGAGCTTTTTAGGAAATGTCATAGGTAACTTCCCGGATGGGTTAACTTGTCCAAATATCACCTTAGCTAAAGCGTTGCCACCTTCCATACCCGGATACCAGCCTTCTAGTATGGCTTTACTTTGGCCCGCCCATTGTGTAATATCAATTGGGCCACCGCCCATCAATACCACTACTGTTTTAGGGTTGGCTTTTAACACGGCCTTTAACAATTCATCCTGGCCAAACGGCATGTTCATATCAGGTTTATCAACCGCTTCCGCATCGTATGCATTATCATTCCATTTATTATAATCGTAGCCATGTGTCCAACCACAAAATATAATAGCGGCATCGGCATGGCTAACAGCGTCAACCGCTTGTTGTATCATTTGCTGATCAGCACCCTGCCCCCTTGCTATTTTATAGCCTTGAGCATACGTAATATCTACGCTATTATTTAATAAATTTTTAAGCCCTTGCAATGGCGTTACCTCATACCTGGCTTTAATTTGCGAGCTACCGCCACCCAAAGCATTTGGCCTATCAGCATTTTCGCCAATTACCGCCAACGTTTTAATGGCTGACCGTTGCAATGGCAATAGTTGACCTTCGTTTTTTAATAACACAATACCTTCTTCAGCAACTTTTAGGGCCGTTTGCTGGTGTGCTTTTGTATTATACTCACCGGCGGTACGTTTGCCTTCTATCATATGTGTTTTAAACATTACACGTAGTATACGGCGCACTTTTTCGTCAATAACAGATTCGGATAGCTTTCCACTTTTTACCAGCGTTATAACAGTATCGCCCATAAAGGAGTTATTAAATTCTCTCCTGGGTGTACCAAGATCCGATCCCATTTCAAGATCAGTGCCATTTTGCAAAGCTTCCATTGTATTATGTACCGCACCCCAATCACTCATTAATAACCCCTTAAAGCCCCATTCGCCTTTCAAAATTTTATTCACCAGGTATTTGTTTTCGGTAGCATATTGCCCCCTAAACTTGTTATAAGAACCCATAACAGAATGAACGCCCGCTACGGTAACAGCAGCCTTAAACCCGGGCAAGTATATCTCGCGCAAGGCGCGCTCACTCATTTGCACATCCACGGTAGTACGGTCAGCTTCTTCGTTATTAGCGGCAAAGTGTTTTACGCAAGCAGATATGCCTTGATCTTGCACCCCTTTAATATACCCAACCACCATTTGCGACACCAAATAAGGATCCTCACTTTGATACTCAAAATTACGTCCATTTAAGGGCGAACGTATAATATTGATACCCGGGCCTAAAATAATATCTTTATGCCTGTACTTAGCTTCGCTACCCAATACCGAGCCAAAGGCATAGCCTAATTGTATATTCCAGGTAGCCGCCAAGGTGTTTCCGGTAGGTAAATAAGTACCTGCATCTTCCATATCAGATACTTTGCCCGATGGGGTTCCAAGTTCTAAACGTACGCCATGCGGGCCATCGGATGTTGTTAGCTCTGGGATGCCTAAACGTTTTACACCTGCCGACCTGAATGATGAGTTAGCATGGATCATCCCCACTTTTTCCTGCAAGGTCATCTGTTTAATCAGCTTGGTTATCTTTACTTCGGTAGCAGTATTTACCAGGCCTTGCGCCCCTGCTAAACCTGATGATAATATTGCTGATCCAATTATTGATAAATAAATTCTAATTTTCATATTAAGTTTAACCGTTCTACTTTATTTTATTGTAATTTGTTAGTTATCGCTAACATCCTTTACGCACCGCAAGCTCATCGCATAAGCTATTCCAAATCTGTTCCGATAAATGGTATCATAACCTTTTTTAAACATCCGGCTATAAATAGGTGGGCCACTTTGAGTGGATGTCCAAAAGTAGGCGGATTCATCCAACTCGGCAAAGTAGTCTTGTTTATGCCAGCCAGCGTATACTAAATTAAACCCTGTTGATTTACCCGGCAAAAAAGCTTCGCCAATATCGCTGCGGTAACCATCCTTATTAGCTTCTACTGTACCCATGCCGGCACTTACTTCCAATCGCTGCCACTCTACATCACTTGGCACATGCCAACCTTTAGGGCAGGCATCTTTAATTACTGTAAAATCATAATACAAGCCATACTTACTTCTATTTGTAGTATCGTTATCATAATACCAGCAACCCCGTTTGGTTTTATAATTTAAATTTTGAGCCATCCAGGTTTGTTTACCAATTTTAACCCATTTATAAACCTGACCGTCCCGTTCGTCGGTGAATGTTCCTGTTTGGTTTGGCAGTTTATTTGTTATTGAGCAGGCAGTAAAAAGAAGCGACAGTATTATAAAAATGTTCTTTTTCATCGATAACTAAAATGTTTTATTGGGTATAGATATATTAATCATATGTACATTATACCTTATTCAACCCGCGCCCTTTCGGCCGTTTTTACCGTTGGTATTTTTATTGTTGTCGCTTTTACACCGTCTGCCGTGCCTGTTAATGTTATTTCGCCAGACTCACCTGTTGATTGTACAATAATTTGCGCATAACCATTAAATAGTTTACGTTTCCAGCTTGCGGCCGGAGTAGTTAACTGTATCAGCCCGGGGTTCATGTTTATATTATCCCAGCTATGGGGTTTTATTATCGGGGTGGCAATAACGGCTATGGTGTTTTTACCTACGTGTAAAATTGACTGGTCTAAATTAAACTCGTTACCTTTTAGGCTTTTATTTAAGTTAGCAACAATTTGTTTACCGTTAATAAATATAGTTTGCTCTTTGCCCAAGCTATTGTAATAAAAATTGATAGCCGCGTTGCTTTTACCTTTTGGAATATTAAATGTACCGCGATAAACCAGGTACTTAACCCTTTGGCCAAAATCAGCATCACGCTCATCTGTAAATGCCCGCGGCCAGTTGGTATCATCATAGTCTGCGGTTACCTCGGCCGGGTTGCTTGCAGTAGCCACTATCTTTTCTTTTAAGTTCTCAAATTTAACAACATCGATGGATTCAAAATAACGGTCGGCCTCAAGCGAAGTTGGGTTACCGTTACCAACACCAATTATTTTACCGGGGCCCTGCAAACTAAAGGCTACCTCGTTATTGGCTGTAGGCACATGCAACTTATTGATGTCTTTTACTTGCACAGTTATAATAGATAGGTCTTCCTTATCCGCTTTAATGGATGGTTTATCGGCAGTCATTTCAAGTGTGGCGGCATCGCCGGTTGTTTTAACAATATCAGTAGCTACCTTTACCCCCTTTTTATAACCAATAGCTTCTAACGTACCGGGTTCGTAATTCACTTTCCATACCAGGTGGCTGTTAGGTTCCATTGCTTTTTTACCGAGGCTCTTTTTGTTCAGAAAAAGGGCTACCTCGTCGCAGTTGCTATGCGCCCAAACGTCAATTACCTGGCCTTCTTTGCCTTTCCAGTTCCAATGCGGTAGTATATGTAACGTGGTTTTATCTGTCCACCACGATTGTAAGTAGTAATAGTCATCTTTAGGGAAACCGCAAGCATCTACCATACCAAAGTACGACTCCACAGATGGCCAGTCAAAAGGCGTAGCCTCTCCGCGATAGTCAAAGCCTGTCCAGATATACATTCCGCCAAGGTATGGCCTTGCTGCATAATGTTTCCAACCTTCTTCAATACTGAACGAGCTGTTATTTTGTCTTTCGTCGTATGCGGCACGTTGATGCAGCTCTTTATCGTTTGTATAAGCACCCCTTGTAGCAACGGTAGAACCCTCTTCGGTGCCCCAGCTAAACTGCCATGGATTTTTTTTATGAAGTTCGTCGGTGTTTTTATTAGAAACGTAATTATAGCCCATAAGCTCCATTACGTTTGAAATACCCGAACCTACACCGCCACTAAACGCGGCCGTGATATATCTTGTAGAGTCGATACTCTTAGCATACGATTGCATGGTGGAGGCAATGCGCGCACCAATAATACTGTTCTCAATTCCCCATTCTTCGTTACCTATTGACCAGCTGATGATGCTTGGATGGTTCCTATCGCGAAGAATCATTCTTTTGAGGTCGTTTAATTCGGTAGATGCCACGCCCATTAGCCTATTCTCGTCAATAACAACCATACCCAGCCTGTCGCAGGCATCAAGCAACTCGGGTGTTGGCGGGTTATGCGAACAGCGGTAAGCATTACTGCCCATTGATTTTAGCGTTTTTATCCTGAAATCCGTCAATGCATCGGGTACAGCGGTACCTACCCCGGCATGATCCTGATGGTTATTGGTTCCTTTTATTTTAACATGCTTCCCATTCAGAAAAAAGCCTTCGTTAACATCAAACTTGATGGTGCGTATACCAAATGTGGTTTGGTAACTATCAACTACAACGCCATTTTCTTCTATTGTGGTAATGAGTTTATGCAGGTATGGGGTTTCTATCGACCATAACTTAGGATCCGCTACATTTAAAACACTTTGCACATCCTGAGTTGCGGATGGTTTTAGGCTTAGCCCTTTTGCAGAAACTACTGCCATGGTTTTACCACCCGCGTCAATAATAGTTTGAGTGATGTTAAAGTTCCTGGTTTTTTTATCGCCATTAAATATAGTTGCGGTGGCGGTAATATTGGCATTGTTGTTTTTAAGCTGGGTAGTTACAAAAGTACCGTTAGGCGCAATATGTAATTGGTCGGTTTTGTTGAGCCATGTATGGCGATAAATGCCCGCGCCTTCGTAAAACCAACCTTCTTCCAAGGTAGCATCAACACGTACGGCAACAACGTTTTCGCCACCGTAGTTTAAATATTCTGATATATCGTATTCAAAACTTTGGTATCCGCTTGGTTCGGTACCCAGATAATGGCCATTTACCCAAACAATGCTGTTGCGAAAAACACCATCAAAAGCTATGCTGATATGCCGGCCTAAATCAGATTCAGGAATGGTAAATATTTTACGGTACCAGCCCACACTTGCCGCTGGAAAATTACGGCCAATAGCTTTAAAGCCATGGCTAAAGCCTCCTTTTTGGTCAAATGGCTGTTCAACGGCCCAATCGTGCGGTAAATTCAATTTGCGCCAGGTACGGTCGTCAAAACCGGGGGCAGCAGCGCCATCGCCATAACCGGTTTTAGCTAAATAAGAAAAATAGCTTGTGCCGTTATTAAAGTCCTTTTTGGTATCGTAGGGATGCCCAAAAGCAAAACGCCAGTTAAAGTCCATCAGTAAATGCTCGCGACCAGCACTTACAGGCTGACTTTGTGAAAGGCCTGTTTTTGCTATTAACAACAGCAAAAACAGACGGATATAAATTTTCATTATAGTCTTAAATATGTAATGATCAATAGTTATTTAGTATAAACGGAGTACAATGGCATCATGAGCCGGTACTACTTGTTTAAAAGGTTTTTTTGTTGTACCCAACTCCTTTTTAGCCCATAGGTCGCGTACTTTATAGTTGGTTTGTTTAAAGTCTACCTTCATTTTCGAAACATCATCAGCCAAGGGATTTGCTGTCCAATTAAAATCAATGGTTTGCGCTTTTTCAGACCGGTTTAAAAAGCATATAGCCAACCCTTTTTTCATGGGTTTCACCCAGGTATCCAAACTATCTTTTTCGGCTAATTTATAGGCTTCAACACCTAATGAATCCTGATCAATAGCGATCATATCTTTATCGGTTAGAATGCTTAACGTTTGGGGTGTCATTTTACGCAGATCGTTTCCTGCGATAAGCGGAGCAGCTAACATGCACCATATTGAAAAATGCGCGCGGTCTTCGTTAACTTTCATGCCATTACCAACCTCAAGCATATCCGGATCGTTCCAATGGCCGGGGCCGGCAAATTTTCGGATGGCATTTTGTGATTCAACTATCTTCATGGCACTAAATGCCGACCAGGTACCAAACTTTTTTATACCATTAAACTGGTTGGTGATATCTGTTGTTGTACGCCATAGGTGGCCCACATGCTCGGCCCAATCCCAGGGTTTGTTGTTACCCCATTCGCATAGGCTAAATACAATTGGGCGGCCAGCAGTTTTAATAGCCGTGCTCATGGTTGTATAGGCTTCTTTAGCGTTTATACCATCGGTATTGCACCAGTCAAATTTCAAGTAGTCAATCCCTACTGCCGCGTAAAAACGGGCATCCTGATATTCGTACCCCCTGGTACCGGGATAACCTGCACAGGTTTTTGTGCCGGCACAGTTGTAAAGGCCAAATTTAAGCCCCTTACTATGCACATAATCGGCTACTACCTTCATTCCATGCGGAAATTTTTGCGGATCGGCAACCAGATTACCTTGAGCATCTCTTTCCATGGCCATCCAGGCATCATCTAAAACTAAATAAGTATAACCAGCATCTTTCATTCCGGATGACACCAGTTGATCGGCTGTTTCCATCACCAATTTTTCGTTGATTTTTACAGCAAAAGTATTCCAGCTATTCCAACCCATGGGGGGAGTTAAAGCAAGGCCCTCAAATTTTTGGGCGTTTACGGCCTGAGCAAAAAGCAAGGCAAACAAAAGCATACAGGTACTTATTGGTACACGTTTTAACATGATAATTTAGTATAATTGGTTAAACATTTATTTTTTAGTTAGCCTACTACAACAGTGGCTACATTAAAACTATTCCATTTTTTTAATGATACTAAGTTACGAAGAAGTGTATAGTATAAAGATGAAATTACATAGGTAAATTGTTAAATTTAGGGGCACAAATGTTTATAATAATAAAAAAACGGTTAATATTGTACTAATATTGCTTAAACGCAAGCACCATTATAAATTATCACTGTTAAACTTAACAAGTGTTTTTCGGCCAAGGTCGTATATTACCCTAAATGCCTGCTGGCTGTCGCCTTTAATGCCGGGGGTTTGGTGCAGGCTCAAAATAAACTGTCCTTTAATGTGTTTAAAAATAAAAGGGGAGTAAATAATGTCTAACCGATTATAAGTTGGCTTTTGATAAAAAGCATCTCCATAAGTTATATGGCTACCCTGCCCTGCATAAAATTCATCATAAAAAGCAAATTTATGGTAACTGATATAAGCGCTGGCAACAAACCCTTTGGGTATTACAAATTCAGTTAATCCGCGTTCGCGCTCCAATGATATCATAGCTCCGGTTTCAAACTTTAACGAATCAAATACGGTTTTATGGCTAAAATCCAATCCAACCCTTACCTGTGCGCCGCCATTATCATAAACATGATCATCAGGCAATAAAATCTCTGCTCCTGCATTGTGCATCAGGTAAAAATAGTGGGATAAGTAAAAGGGGCCTTTAGGGTTTGGCAGGTAAGTACCTTGGACACCGAACAAAAACTGTTCCCTATCTGTTGGGCTTTGGCGGCTTATCCAGTCAATCCAAATGGTTTCGTACCCGTATTGGGTATGCAAGCTGGTTAGTAAACCCTCTACATTGGGGCGATAATATCGTAACGTATCATTAAGCAATGCCCGCGGGTATTGGGTTAGTAAACCTTCCCTCGGGAACTCGCCCACATTAAATGTCCACTTTTTACTTTCGTAATGATAGTAGGCAATTGGGTCCACCTTTAAATAATAGGGATGCGCGCCAAATTCATGTATGCCATTGGCACCTACAATAAAGTGGTTAAGGCTATCCAGATTAACGCCAAAATCGAGTGTGGTACGCGTGCCCGAATACGTGCGGGAGCGTTCAACAAAGGCTGCATATTCGCGGTTATCCATAAAGCCCAGAGCATTAAAATGAATATCAAGGCTGCCTTGTGCAAAAACGTTAGCACTCAGTAAAAACGCGATACAAAATGAGCAAATAAAATTTTTATTCATACAGAGTGCAAGGATACAAAAATGGATTAAAATTTATATAAACCCGTTTTTAGAAATCGTGATAGATGTTACGGAACGAACTGCGCAGGCCAAAGGTTATCATCGCGGTTTTACTATTAAATAACGCGTTTTTTTCATTACGGTATAGGCCACCAAGCTCTAAACGCAAGTTATACTTGGGATTAAGCAGGTACGCCACCTTACCCTCGGCATAATATAAATCGGTACGCAGGCCCTGGCCGGTAAAATTACCAAAAGCACGTGCTGGGTTTGTATATAGCTGGAAAATATTTTTACCGTAGTTAAGCCCATCCGTATCCAAACCATAGAAAGCATAATTTAATTGCCCCTGCAAATCAAAACGGCCTGCTGAATAATTTAATATTCCCAAATACTCGCGAAAGTTTGCACCCAGGGGATGTGCTAATGGTTCACCATTTTCCGAATAGTTTTCGATAGCCGACCGTGCGGAGTAGGTATAAGGTTTTGCATTGTTAGTTTCAAACAGGTAGTTTAAATTTTTAATTTTAAACATATTGGCGCCGCGTAAACCCAACTGCCAGCCATATTTATTATCAGAAGCTCCATTGCTGGAGAAAAAATTTTTAGAGTGAAACTCATTTAATGCAAATTGGCCATAAGCGGTTATACCATCGCTAAATTTGTACTTAGCGGTAAAACCCAATAATGATTTATCGGGATTATTACTGGCGTTATTTATGGGCTTCATAAATATAATGGGGTTGATATAATTGAAATCAAACGGTCGTTTTTTACCATTATCATCTGTATAAAAGCCAATTACATTCTCAAAAAAG